>QNZW01000199.1 GCA_003978375.1 Sulfurovum sp. | reverse complement strand
TCTTTTTTTTCACTCTTTTTTTGTTTAAATTCTTTATGTTGATGTGCAACATTAAGCAGACGTCTCCCCTCTGTTGATTCTTTAGCTTTAAGTGCTTCGCGTGCTTTTTTGGTGGCGGCATTATAACGATTTTCTAATGTAGCCATAGCTTTTCTGTGATACTCTTGCAATCGTATCTCTTCTTCTTCTAGTTTTTGTTTTTGCTTCTGTACTTTTAGCAACTCTTCATCTATTTTTTCTATTTTTGTACGCATTTTACGTTCAAGAGAAGTAGATTTTTCTATAAGCTCATTAAGGTTTTCTTTGTCTTCGCCATATACTTTTTTTGCTTGATTTACAATGGCTACAGGTACACCATACCTTTGAGCTGTCTCAAATGCATAACTCTTACCTATACTTCCTTGTAAAAAAGTATACGTAGGCATACGACGTTCTTCATCATAGAGTGCGGCAATTAGTTCTACTTGTTTATCAGAAGCCATCAAAGAAGCCAGTCGCTTATGGTGCGTGGTCACTATAAAATGTATACCTCTTTTGGCTAATGTCTCAAGCATCACCCTAAATAAAGAAGCGGCTTCATCAGAATCTGTTCCAAGCTCTATTTCATCCACGCCTACGATAGCATCATTTTTATGAAAAAGTTTTGCAAACTCTTGCATACGTCCTGCAAATGTAGAAATATCATTTTTAACTGACTGTGGATCATCAATCACTGCTTCTATAGATTTATAATGTCCTATTTTGCTTTTAGACGCATCACACTTAAAGGGCAAAAGATACTTAGAGAGATAGACCGCAGAAAGCATAGATTTTAAAAGCATTGTTTTCCCTCCAGCATTGACACCAGTGATGAGCATAATTTGTGTATTGAAATCCATACTAATTGGCACAGCTTTTTCTATGGCTGGATGTGCAAAATTGTGTAGCTTAATCTCTTTTCCTTTGCTTGGTAAAACAAATTCATACTCTTTAGCCCTAGCGAAATGTACCCTTGCTTGGTAGTGATCAAAGCGATCATACTCTTTGTTGATAAAAAATAAAAAACGCTCCCACGTAAAAAAAATCTCAGAAATCTTTTTACAATAACGATAGATAATCTCTTCTTTACTAGTAAGCAACACAGACTCTTTTTCTTTTAAGTGAGAAATACTTTGTGGAACAATATAAAAAAACCCACTAGCACTTCGTGCAACTACCCGTGCTTTTATCGCATTGTTAAACCCTCCTCGTACAAGTAATGTCTCTTCTCCTCCATTAAAATGTACTTGCGTATCTACCAAATACTCTCTTAGTTTTGCGGCGTGAGCCAGTTTATAGAGTGTCTCTTTTATATCTATTTTGTTTTGTTTTATGGCACGTTCAATCTTCATTAGCTCAGGATCGCGCTCAGGATTGATATCTCCTTCTTGGGTAAAGTATCCTATTATCTCCACCATCTCTTCAGGTATTTCAATGCCTTGTATCCAAGAGATAAGTGGTTCTGTGAACCCTACTGCTACTAAACTATTAAAATAAGACAATATCGTCACAAATGCATAAATCTCTTCCAAACTAAGAACCGCTTGTTTTTTGATACGTACTAAAACATCGTCTAAATTTGGCACCGTGTTTGGCTGAGGAAATGATACTTTACCCAGTGCCTCGATATACCGATAATGTTGATTAATATCACCCAGCATTGCCACAGGTTTTTCTCTGGCTAAAAATGTCTGAAATTGTTTTACATAGCCATCAAGATCTAGTTTTTGAATGATGGATTTTTCATTTGATTGTTCTAAAGACACGTTTTATCATTTTCCTTATTAAGTATAGTAAGAGGCATTATATCACGTTTTTTATTGAAGGATGAGGAAGAGAAAGAAAGTAAGATACCCTTGCTAAGGATACATAGTCGCACCCTAGCAATAAGTATATATTTTAAAAAAGATTAGAAATTATATCCAACTCTTACAATGGTTTTTGTGTCTGTAGTATCAAAGCCTACTGGAGGAAGCTTATCATAACGTACTTCTTCTTCAAGTGTAACAGAAAGACTTTCTGCGACTGCAAAATTTAATCCAGCTACAGTAAGAAGTTCATAATCATTACTAAAATCTTCTACATTTTCTAACGCACCAAATTTAACGTAAAGTTTACTTGTTTTGTTTAATTGATTGTTATATTCTATATATTGGTTGAGTGAAGTAAATTTTTTCTTTGGTTCTTCACCTAATCTTGTATATTATATGCAAGACCCAATTTTACTTTTAAAGATTGTTTTCCATCATTAAAAAGCTCTTTACCTGCACCTGCACCAATCGCAATTTTATTGTCAAAACCTGTAAATTGATTTCTTAACCAGTTTACAGAAGCATAACCTAACCATCCATCAGTGATATATTGCTCTAAACCTAAGTTTGCTGTGAGCTCTTCATTGTCTTTTTTGCCATCGTTTTTAGTCACAAATGCACTTGCATCAAATCCAATTTTCAATGCTTCATCATCTATACCTACTGTGGTAAATGACATTATATATTTTCCATTAAGATTCATGGTTTCTGCATTACCTGTTGTATTGGCAAATCCAAAGTTGATACTCTGCTTTAGTTTCTCACTCGCATCTTTGGCTGTAGAGCTTGAAGAGTATTTACCTTCTACATCTGATGTGCTTATGACAGAAGTTGCAGCATCTGCCATTGCTACAGATGACAATAATAGTGTTGAGACAAGTGATAGTTTAATCATTTTATTCATTTGTTTTGTTCCTTGTTTTTGTTTTTTAGCATGGCATTGTACTATAAAATTGTTTAATAATTGTGTAACCATGACAGCATTAAGGAGACCTCTAAAAAGAGCCTAAAGCAAACTAGGCTTCACCACGTATCTGATAGGTAATATCTCCTGCACCAAATGCAGTCACAAGTCCTTGACTATACTCTTTAATCACGTGCCCCTCTTTAAGCACTTTTACCACACCATCTTCTTTGGTAACACTGTCTGCCATGAGGAGTTTATAGCGCGAAAATGCACCTTTTAGGTCTATCTCTACTTCCAATTCACCTGCTGACCAAATAGGTAAAATAATGAGTTCGTCTACCCCTTCAAAACATTCAACAAAGCCTTGCAAATTATCCATAGTTCTAGAGTATTTATGCGGTTGCCAAATGACAGTAAGTGTATGAAAATCGCGTAACGCTTTATAAGTTTGCAATGATTGCATAGTCACCTTTATCTCTGTTGGATGGTGTCCATAATCATCTATGACTACGCAATTCTCTTGATTTTGAACAATATCAAAACGTTTTTTAATACCTTTATAATTTAAGAGATTTTTACGTATATCTTCTATAGATTCTCCTAATTCCAATGCC
>QNZW01000134.1 GCA_003978375.1 Sulfurovum sp. | reverse complement strand
TCAAAGGAGTGTCGTAGTACGTGTGGGGAGACACCTAGATACTTCTTTACTATTTTGTACGCACTGATACGACTTAGCTGTTCTCCTCTGTAGTTTAGCCACAGATAAGGACTTGCCATGGTTTGTTCCAAGAGATAACGCTCTAAGGCTTGTGTGGCTACAGGAGCCAAAGGTACGACCCGCTCTTTTTCTCCTTTGGCAAAACGGATTTTGAGCCATCCCTCTACGATATCTGCACGTTGCACATTTAAAGCTTCACTTATACGGCATCCACTGGCATACAAAAAGAGTATCAACGCATAATCACGTAGACCTATTACTGTGCTCCTATCTATGAGATTGATACCATCAAGTAATTGCTTACATATTTTGGAAGATTTTTAGGTACTTTTGCCATGGGGATTTTGATTTTTTCGTGGGTAAAATTTTGTAGATGACAAAAATGAAAAAAAACATTGATTGAAGAGAGTTTGCGATTGAGTGTACGTTTGTTTTTAAAGGTGGTTAAAAAAGTCAAAACATCTGTTGTATCTAGTTTGGTTAATGTTTTTTGTGCATGGACTTCTAGTTGTTTCAAGTCACCAAGATAAGAAGAGACAGTCAATGCATCCAATGCTTTGGTGACGCTAAGATACTCTTCAAAAGCAACCAACAAATCAGAAATAATAACTCCTTAATCGATCAGCAGGTGGGGTTGGCTACTACAAGTCGCCCCACAACTTAACTATTCATACCCTAAGCTAGAAAGGTTAATGACGCTGCCATCTTTATAGAGTCTAGGGCCTGAGATAAATACTGGCTCTTCTACTTTTCCAAGTTCATAGACTCTCATCTTACGTAAATCTGGTGAAAGCACAATCAATGAACCATGCTGGTCTAAACCATAAACCCTGCCTCCATACACAGTAGCGGCAGAAAAATGTGCAAATTTAAATTTTTTCTTTATGAGAGGTTGTAGTGAGGTATTGAGCTTAATCACTTCTCCCTCTTTGGTAAAGAGGTAAATACTCTTCTCTCCTAAGGCTGTCTCAGAGATATTGGCACGATACTCTTTTTTTCCAGCATCTCCTATGGTAACTATTTTTTTAGGGGTAGCGACAATCATCGTATTTTTCATACGAGAAAGATATACCACATTATTAAACATTTTGTAGCTACTTAGATAGACTACTTTTGTATTTTCAGTATTTTTAGAATCTACAATAATCAACTTACCATCAAGCATAGGCATCACTGCAAGATTGTCTACAAACATAGGACTCGCTGCTCTTGTATCTATCGCATAAGTTCTCTCAGATCGACTTTCAGTCAATTTTTTATTGCCTGATATTTGGTAAAGTCCAAAAGTATTGTTACTTAAAATATAAGCAATAATTCCACGATGAATACTTGCAGAAACAACAGGAAAATGTAGGGCAACTGCACGTACAATTTTATGTGTGGTTTTATCATAAATATTTAAAATACCTTGTGTATTGGAAGAGAGCATATATTTATCGCTTTCACTTAAAAAACGATATCCCTTGAGAAGTTTTGTTTTACTGATACCTGCTTTTCCGATATATCTTCCACTTTCTAGGGTTGCTCCATCACGTGTAAGATCAACTATCGTATCACCATACGACCCACTAGCAGAAACGCCATATGCTTGTTTAGGTTCAAAATACTGCTTTCCACTACAGCTTGAGAAAAATAATGCACCCAAAGCTAAAGCAACATAAACTATGTATTTAGGCTTTAACATAAAATGCCTCCTTATATTGAAAGTTTAACGCTATCATTTTTTACCTTTTAGCGTAGAATGTTTAAGCAAAGAAGCCAAAGTATAGAGCTTTGAGTCCTCATCAATGAGTTCTAATTTTTCATTGGCACTTTTTATATCTCCTGCTTTAATATTTAAATAAGCATCATCTAAAATAGCTATCTCTCTATAAAGAGTAGAATCAACTTGTTTCTTTTCTAAGGTTCCCTGTACATAGGTGCTACCATCTGAGACAACAAAATTATCACTCTTTTGAAGAGCGGTTAATGTTTTAATGTCTTCATTTTTGCTTGCTTTGGTGTAAGAAAAAATTTCAAACAAGGTAGGATTTTTTTCTTTAAGTGTTGCCAACGCTTTTGCATCATCTGGATTTTTTTCTAAGATGAGATATGCATCATTTGCTTCTTCATATTTCGATTGTTGTATATTTTGTGTCACAGATTTCCCTATAAAATAAAAAAGAACCCCAAGAAAAATAGCCCAAATTACAAATTTATATTTTTTATATAAGGTCTCTATTTTAAAAACACTCTCAAGTACTTTTTCATCACCGCTTAACTCTTTTTTTACATCTGAAATATTCACTCTTTATCTCCTACATTCAATTATTGATATATTATACCTTCATGGAGTTAAAAGAAGGGTTAGAGTTCTACCACCGTAATACCTAAGTTTCCAGGCATTCTATAAAATGTACCAATTTTAGGATGATTTTTAAGATACTCTCCCACCAATTTCGCAAGCACCCCTCCTCCTGTTCCGTGGATAATTTGTACCTCACTGAGATGATTGACTAAAGCATCTGAAAGAAACTTATCTACTGTATCTATGGCTTCATCTGCATACATACCAAGGAGTTTTACTGACACCGATGCCCCTGATTTTTCTACACTCACCTCTACCTTTGGTTTTCTTGGTTTGGGTTGTAACTTTAGTGTTGGTGTATCTCCTCTATGTTTGAGTTGCGAAAGAGGTACACGCATCTTAAGCCCATCGACAATAATGGTCGCATCTTTTCCACGTATAGAAATAAGTTCGCCTTTATGCGAACGATATTTTACTTTATCTCCCTCTTTCAAAATAAT
>QNZW01000130.1 GCA_003978375.1 Sulfurovum sp. | reverse complement strand
AATCAATATTCTCTTTGGAAACCCTTTGTAATGCATCTAAAGCATTCTCCTCTTGCAACACAACAGTATTTTCTAATTCATCCAAAGCAAATGACAAAAAATCTAAATTGAATTTTTCATCATCTACAATTAAAATTGTGTTTTCCGTACCTTTTTCCATCTACATTATCACCTTTACCAAAAATATCTTTTCAAATCATATCATAATTTTTCATAATGATATACAATAATGATTTAAGTAGTATCTTATGTAATCTATGTGATTATACAGTGTTAGAACCAACAATTTGAATCATAATAATTAAAGGGAATATTACTATGAATATAAAAACTTCGCAAGAAAATCAATATACAAAAGTATCTATTGAAGCCGATCGACTAGATGTTACAAATATGCAAACAATGAAAGATGAAATTCAAGATATCCTAAACAATTATCACAAAATTATTTTAGATTTATCTGCCGTTTCTTTTTTGGATAGTTCAGGACTTAGTATCTTGATTAGCATTTTAAAACAACTAAATAAAGTTGAAGATGCCCAACTCAAACTTTGTGGTCTCAACCCACAACCATACGAACTTATGCAAATCACACAACTTTATAACGTATTTGATATTGTTACAGACTGTGATTCTATTGTATAAGCACCTAGTACGATGACAAGAACACTGATTGTTTCTAGTTCTTTAGATGAGTTAGAAAAAGCTTCTTTATGGCTTATACGGTATTTACCTAAATCCTTATCTGAAAGCAAAAAAAACAATATTGTATTGGTTGTGCAAGAGATGGTTACCAATGCCATCATACACGGAAACAAAAGCATAAAGAGTAAAGAAGTTTTTCTCTCTTTAAAAATTATAGAAAATACTTCTATTACATTCACTATAGAAGATGAGGGTTTAGGACTCTCATCTCTTCCTAGCAAAGAAGAAGCAAAAAAGATGGATTACCTACAAGAAGGTGGTCGAGGATTGAAACTTGCTGTACTTCTAAGTGATGACATTCAAATCAAGGAAAACAAAGTTATTCTTGTATTTACAATTTAAATAAAGGGAATTTAAATGAAAGCAGTTATTTTAGCTGGAGGGAAGGGCACACGCGTTAGACCACTTACTTATATGTTACCAAAACCCATGGTACCTATTGCAGAAAGACCTATTATGAGTTTTTTGCTTGATTTACTTAAAAAACACCATTTTGATGAAGTCATTGTTACAGTAGGCTATATGGCAAATACCATCGAAGATCATTATAAAAATGGTGCCGATTATGGTATGCAATTAGCCTACTCCTTAGAAGGAAAAATAGAAAAAGATGAAATCATACCTATTGGATTGGGTTCGGCTGGAGGGCTCAAAAAAGTACAAGACTATTCTGGTTTTTTTGATGAAGATTTTTTAGTGATTTGTGGAGATGCCCTTATAGATATTGATCTAAGTGCAGCCATGGCTTATCACAAAAAAAACAATGCCGTAGCCACAGTCATCTGTAAAGAAGTACCTAAAGATGAAGTCTATAAATATGGTGTAGTTGTCACCGATGAGGACAACCATGTACTCTCTTTTCAAGAAAAACCTACGGTAGAAGAAGCAAAGAGTAATATCATCAATACTGGTATATACATTTTTGATCCCATTGTATTTGACTATATTCCTGATGAAGGTGAGTTTGACATTGGGGGCGAACTGTTGCCTTTGCTTGTGGAAAAAGGCTTACCTTTTTATGCCACAGCACCCGACTTTCAGTGGATAGATGTGGGTTCAACCAAAGATTTTTATACTGCCAACATTATGTTGGTCAACAAAGAAGTAAATGATCTTGTGCCTTATGGGAAAGAGATGAGAAAAGATTTATGGATGGGGATTAATTGTGATATTCCTCTAGATGAAGTCGATATCCAAGGTCCTGTTTATATAGGCAGTAGTGTACGCATAGAAAAAGGAGCCAAAATCATAGGCCCTTGCATGATTGGCTCTGGCTCAGTCATTCAAGAAAATGTAACTATAGACAAAAGTGTCATTTTGGGCTATACCAAAGTCACTGCCCATGCCAAGATAAAAGAAAAAATTATTGCAGGAAAATACATTATCAATCCATTTGGAAGCTCTATTGACATAGAAGAGTCTGATATGAATTTCCTCGTCGATGATTCAAGGAAAGATGCAGTGATTATGTCACAAGAACAAAAGGACATCATGGAGATGATTAAAAATATTGGCGAGATGACCATTAACCGATAAAATGAAATATATAGTTTTCTGCATAATGCATTTTATGTTACTTCTTCATGCAAGTACATTTCCAAAAACAACTTCCTTAGACGGTAAGTGGCTCTACCACACGCAACAGCTTACAAGAAGTAGTCACTATGTTTACCAGTTTAAAGGCAATGAACCATCTATGCTATTGCCTTCAAACTGGTATAAACAGGGTGAAAATCATGCAGGTATTATGTGGTTTCAGCGTCGCATAAACCTCAAAGATTTACCTTTGGCTTCTCATCATTTTTTAACATTTACAGGTGTAGATTATCTTT
>QNZW01000141.1 GCA_003978375.1 Sulfurovum sp. | reverse complement strand
CGTGAGATAAGTTCTATCTCCAACACAAGAGATTTTCAAGCTAGAAGAGCAAAGATTCGATTTAAAGAGGGCAAAAAAAAATCGCTTTGTGCATACACTTAATGGTTCTGCTTTGGCTGTGGGGCGCACCATTGTAGCGATTATGGAAAATTATCAAAATGAAGATGGGACGATTGAGATTCCTGAGGTATTGAAGAAATATATGTAACGTAAGTCGGGGTGTCCTCTCCCCGACTTAGCGTTATACAGTCTTAGAAGTATCGCTATACCGTGACTTCAATTTTCCTTTCATGCTTAAATAGCTGTTTAATGCTCCGATATAGGCTCTAGCACTTGCTAACATTGTGTCTATGTTGAGTCCATGTCCTATGATGGCAGGTTCATTGTTAAAGGATACTTTAACCGTCACTGATGCCAAAGCATCTTTACCCTCGCTGACAGATTTTACTTTATAGTCATCCAACCTTCCTTCATATCCAGAGATACGATCAATGGTTTTGAAGATAGCATCTATGGTGCCTTCACCAATACCTGCTTCAATAATCTCATTATTCTCTTTTTTTATCTTTACTGCGGCACTTGGTACACCACCTGAACAGTCCATTAATTGCAAGGAGATTAATTCATAGATTTGTGTGGCTTTGGTCATTTCGTTGGTGACTAAGGCTCTTAAATCATCATCATAAATCTCTTTTTTTCTATCGGCTAAGATTTTAAAACGTTCAAAAGAGGCATTTAATGCTTCATCATCTAAGATAAAACCCAATTTTTCTAATTTGTCTTTAAAAGCAGCACGTCCAGAGTGTTTGCCTAAGACCAAAGTATCATCTTTTATCAATCCAATACTCTCAGGCGTAATAATCTCATACGTCTCTTTGTTTTTTAACATACCATCTTGGTGTATACCAGATTCATGTGCAAAAGCATTTTTTCCTACTATGGCTTTGTTGGGTTGAGGTTCGATACCTGTGATATTGGCAATAAGACGTGAAGAGGGGTAAATCTCTTTGGTATTGATGTTTGTGTTGTAGCCACTAAAGACATCGCGACGTGTTTTAAGTGCCATGACTATCTCTTCAAGTGCAGCATTACCAGCACGTTCTCCTAAGCCATTGATAGTACACTCTACTTGTCTTGCACCATTGACGATGGCTTCAAGGGAGTTGGCTACGCCTAGCCCTAAATCATTGTGATTATGTACTGAGATGATGGCTCTATCTTTGGTGTATGCACTCATCTCTTTGACCATAGCACCTATCTCAAAGGGAAGTCTAAAACCTACAGTGTCTGGCAAGTTGATGGTAGTAGCACCTGCCTCTATCACTGCGTCACTTATCTCCTTTAAAAAGCTCATTTCTGAACGTCCTGCATCTTCACAAGAGAACTCTACATCTTCCACAAAAGTACGTGCATACTCAACGGCACGTACAGCACGTTTGATCACCTCGCTTGGTGACATTTTAAGTTTGTGTTCCATATGTATAGAAGATGTGGCGATGAAGGTATGAATACGCTTTTTCTTTGCTTTAGCGATGGCTTCTCCTGCGGCTTTGACATCCGAATCAATCGCACGTGCCAAAGAACAAACCGTTGAGCTGTGCACACGCGCTGCTATTTTGTCGATGGCATCAAAGTCACCAGGACTTGCAGCTGCAAATCCTGCTTCGATGATATCTACACCCAAACGCTCCAATTGTGCTGCGATTTGAAGCTTCTCTTCTGTGTTCATGGAAGCACCAGGGCTCTGTTCTCCATCTCTTAATGTGGTGTCAAAAATTTTAATTGTTTCTATACTCATTGTATTACCTTGCTATAAATAAAACGCTTAACGAAACTGATTTCGTAAGTCTCTGTTGAAGAGAACATAGCGTTAGCGTAGCCTAAATAGAACCGTGTTCTATGGCGTTGCATAATGGTTGTCTCATTTTACCTAAATCTTGGTTAGGTATTAGAAAAGAGTGATGTGTTTTGATATATTACGCAAAAAGCGTTTTATGACAAGAGTAGCAGGAGAGAGCTATCTTTAGTGAAAATAGTATATTGGTTTATGATGTTTTTCATAACGTTCTCCTGATTTATTTGTGTGAGTATACTCTAATTTTAGATAAATTACAAGTCAATTTTTACCCAACTTATGCGTCTAATTCACCCTTTTCTTCTGCTTTTTCTTTGGCCTCTGCTTCTTCCTCTGCTTTTGCTCTTGCTTTGGCAGCGGCTATTTTGTCTCCATGGGCTAGTCGGCTTGGCATATTGTTTTCTTCTTCATACTCTTTGATGATAGAACGTACTTTTGTTCCCTCAATCACTTCTATATTTAAAAGAACACTTGCCATATTTTCAATTGCCCCATCGTATTCATTTAAGGTCTTTTTGACATAGGCATAACGCTCATTGAGTGTACTTCGAATGTAATGATCCATATCTTCAGCCATTTTTTCGCTGTAGTCTGTACTCACTGCACCAGCACCTAAAAATGAATTTTGAGAGCGTGAAAGTACCATAAGTCCTGCTACATCAGTCATACCATATACTGATATCATGTCTTTGAGTATAGCCGTTGCACGGTCAAG
>QNZW01000087.1 GCA_003978375.1 Sulfurovum sp. | reverse complement strand
GGACTCATGACAGTAGTAGGGAATGCTGTCACAACAAAGTATACGATTAAAAATGGTGAGACTTTGTATACCATAGCACATAAGCATCATACCACAATAGAAGAGGTAAGAAAAGCAAACAAACTTAAAAAAGGAGAAATATTAAAACCAGGAAGAGCATTAACTGTTCCTCTAAATACATATTTCCCCAATAAAAAAAGTAAAAAAACAAAAATTGTTAAAAATAGCAAAAAAGTAAAAATTGTCAAAAAAAGTAAAAAACTTAGATACCCAAGAAAAACGAATAAAAGTTTACGTATGGCATTAAGCAAACACACAGCGCCTCTAAGAGAACGTACAAAAATGCGGAACAATAATAGAATTACGATTGATGATATATTCTTTAAAGTGTTGCATCCTTTTGGTATGGGAAGTTCTAGTACATCACTTAGTAAGCGTGCAAATATTATTAGGTTGGCTAAAACAAAATTAGGCAAAAGATATGTATGGGGAGCTGTAGGAAAAAGAGGCACATTTGATTGTTCAGGATTTACAAACTATGTCTATAAAAAGAATGGCATTCACATTCCTCGTACTTCATTTAATCAATCAAAATATGGTGCATATGTTTCAAGAAACAATCTACAAAAAGGTGATTTGATATTTTTTGATACCTCAAAAAGACATAAAGGGTATGTCAATCATGTAGGTATTTATTTGGGGAATGGTAAATTTATACATGCCTCTTCGGCAAAGAAAAAAGTGGTCATTACTAGCCTTAAAAAGAAATTTTATTCTCAATGTTATGTGGGAGCAAGACGACCATCCTAAAAAATGCGTTCTTTTGAACGCTTTTTTATTCTGCTTCGAGTACTGCTCCAGAACTCGCATTGGTAACCAAAGCTCTATATTGTCTTAACCATTTACTTTTTAATGGCTTTACAAGAGGCGTAAAGTTCTTTTTTCTTTGGGCAATCACTTCATCACTAATATTTGCACGTAAAATGTACTGGTCTACATCAATATGAATTTCATCGCCATCTTCTAGTAGGGCTATAAGACCACCTTCTGCAGCTTCAGGACTTACATGTCCTATACTCGCACCTCTTGTGGCTCCAGAGAATCTACCATCGGTGATAAGGGCAACTTTGTCTCCAAGTCCCATACCCATAATTAGGCTCGTAGGACTTAACATCTCTTGCATACCTGGACCACCACGAGGGCCTTCATAGCGAATAACTACGACATTCCCAGCTTTGACTTTACCTGCTAAGATGCCTTCTATGGCCTCATCTTGTGAGTTAAAACATATAGCCGTCCCCGTAAAAACTCTGTCTCCAGTAATCCCTGCAGTTTTTATGACAGCTCCTTGTTCTGCTAAGTTACCATATAAAATGGCAAGTCCACCCACTTCTGAGTAAGGATTATCAATGGTATGGATGATATTGGTATCTGTAATCTTTGCTTCTTTTATTTTTTCATAAAGTGTTTCACCTGAAACAGATAGAGTGTCAGCCAAAATGTCATCGCCGCGTTTTATCATTTCATGCATAACTGCATTGACACCACCAGCTTTATTGATGTCTTCCATGTGAACGGTACTTAAAGAAGGAGATATTTTAGCAATGTGTGAAACACGCTTAGAGATAGCATTGATATCTTTGAGGTTAAAATCTACGGATGCTTCTTTGGCAATGGCAAGCATATGTAGTACCGTATTGGATGAACCACCCATTGCCATATCTACAGCAAATGCATTACGTATGGCATTTTCATTGAGAATATTTCTCATACGATATTTTTCACGTGCATTTGCTTCCATTTTGGCTATTTCACAGATGCGTCTTGCAGCTTGTTTGTAAAGCATTGTTCTCTCAGGAGTGAGTGCCAAAATAGTACCATTACCGGCAAAGGCAATACCCATAGCTTCCATGAGTGTATTCATAGAGTTTGCTGTAAACATACCAGAACAGGATCCTCCACTAGGACAGGCATTACATTCAATGTCTAGCAACTCCTCATCACTTATTTCACCTGCTTCATGCTGTCCTACTGCCTCAAATGCTGTCGCAAGATCTATGGGTGTACCATCTGCTTTATATCCTTTCTCCATAGGCCCACCACTTACAAATACAGTCGGTACATTGACGCGTAAGGCTCCCATAATCATCCCTGGGACAATCTTGTCACAATTGGGTATGGCTATCATCGCATCAAGTTTATGTGCATTCATAACTGTTTCTATTGAGTTAGCAATGATTTCACGGCTAGGAAGTGAGTAGAGCATTCCATCATGCCCCATAGCGATACCATCATCCACGCCTATGGTATTAAATTCAAAAGGTACACAGCCATTTGCCCAAATCTCTTCTTTGATGACTTCTGCTACTTTATTGAGAAAAAAATGTCCGGGAATTATCTCTATAAATGAGTTTGCTACACCGATAAATGGTTTGTTAAAATCTTCATCTTTTACACCGGTTGCACGGAGTAAAGATCGGTGTGGAGCACGTGAAAATCCCTCTTTAATTTCATTACTTCTCATTATTTTAAGCCTTTAAATAATATTTTGTGGATTATAACACAAATACTATTTACATTTAAATT
>QNZW01000168.1 GCA_003978375.1 Sulfurovum sp. | reverse complement strand
TACTTTTTTGTAAAGTATGAAGATGCCTTGGGAGAACTTTTTTCTGCATTGCATGAACCAGAAGAATATGAAAATTTTCTCACAACAACTCAAACAATAGTCACTGCTTCTAGCCAAGGAGCATTAGAAGCAAAAGCCAGTGGTGCAAAAGTAATTTACTTATCATTGGGAGGAGAAGCACTGTATGATAGGTCATTATTGGAGTCTTATGGTATTGTTGTAATCGATGGTTTTGATAAAGAAAAATTACACTATCATTTACAAAATGAAGTGTCAAATGATTCAAAAAATATAGAAAAAATTGACGCTAAAACTATTTTAAAAAAACATTAAATTATAAATATAATAATTTAAGACTATCATACTCTTAATTTACCTATGGTAACACTATAGACAAAATTACTACATGACTGTATCATCGTATAATGCTTTAACATCGGCTATCCTATAATGAGTTATAATAATTATTAAATTAAGGAGGAATGATACATTATGGAAAAAAACCGTAGAGATTTTATGGGTAAAGCACTTGGTGCTTGGGCTGGTATTGGTGCCATAGGTGCTTTATATGCGGCTAAGCGTACTTGGGATCCATTGCCAAGTGTGAAAGCAGCTGGGTTTACTACTGTAGATTTATCAACAGCCAAACCTAATGTTCTAAATGTTGAAAAATGGAGAGGTAAACCTATTTTTATCTTAAAAAAAGCTTCCGATATGAAAGCTGATGATAGAGATGTTGTGATTGGTTCAGATCGATTTCATGTTTCTATTGGATTATGTACGCATCTTGGATGTATTCCTGCATACGTAAGAGATGAACATAAGTTTAAATGTGCCTGTCATGGTGGTGAATTTGATGCAAGTGGACATCAAATAGGTGGTCCTCCTCCTGCACCTTTGCAGATACCTCCATTTAAAATAGAGGGTACAAAGCTTGTTCTTGGTGAAGCCGGACCTGAATATCAAAAAATGTTAGACACCGGTCTAACGGTATAAGGGAGTAGAGATGGCACATTTTGATGAAAATGCAAAACCATTTAGTGAAAAATGGTTGGATGAACGAATAGGGCTCAATACACTTAAACGTGTACTCAATACCGAATATTGGATACCAAAAGATATTAATTTTCTTTGGGCAATGGGGATGATACTTGCAGCTACTTTTGGTATATTGCTGATTTCAGGTATCTTTTTATTGATGTATTATAAGCCAGATACAAAGTTGGCTTTTGATTCGGTGAATCATACCATTATGTCTGAAGTAGGGTATGGATGGTTATGGAGACATATTCATGGTGTAGGTGCATCTATTGTATTTCTTATTATCTACATTCATATGTTTACTGGTATTTATTATGGTTCTTACAAAAGAGGCAGAGAACTTATTTGGCTCTCTGGTATGGGGCTTTTTGTGGCTTTTTCTGCAGAAGCTTTTTCAGGCTATATGCTTCCATGGGGACAAATGTCTTACTGGGCGGGGATGGTAATTACCAATCTTTTTGAAGGATTTTCTCCTGATGTAGCAGGAGGTATATTTAATTTCCCTGGTTTTGTAGAGTGGCTTAGAGGAGATTTTGTGCCAGGTGATGCGTATTTGGGTAGATTTTTTATGCTTCATGTACTGCTTATTCCTTTAGCGATTATAGGATTGATAGTATTGCACTTTGGAACATTGAGATTACCACACGTTAACAACCAAGAAGGTGCAGATATTGATTTTGAGAAGTCTGCAGCTTTATGGAAAGAAGGCAAAAGAAAAGAGTCCAAAGTCATTCCTTTCTCTCCTGTATTTTTAAGTAAAGATATCTTTGTGATGGGGGTCTATTTTATACTCTTTTTCTATTTGGTCTTTTACCACTTTGAATTTGCAATGGATCCTGTAAACTTTGATCCAGCAGATGGGCTTAAAACACCAGCACATATTTACCCAGAGTGGTATTTCTTGTGGTCTTATGAGGTTCTGCGTCCATTCTCTAAAGATTTTGGACTCATAGCCTTTGGTATTGCACAAGCAGCGATGTTTTTCTTGCCATTTATAGACAGAAGTCCCAATGTGGCTCCTGCATCACAAAGAGGATTATTCAAGATATGGTTTTGGGTACTTTTGGTAGATATGATAGTGCTTACAGCTATGGGTAAACTTCCTCCAACAAATCCAACGTTTGCTGCGATTGGTTGGACAGCAGCCGTATTATTCTTATTGCTTGGGCCGATACTTTTTATTATTACTAAATTTGAGAAAAAAATAGAGAAAGGAGCCTAACATGAAAGAGTTAAAAATATTAGCAGTGGTTGTTTTCTTTTCACTTTTAACCTATTGGTTGGTTGAGCCTTATGCACATTCACAAATGCATAAACATGTAGAGGGGCACAACTTTGTCTATGATGGTACAGCAGATATACAAGAAACTGCTAAAAAATATAAAGAAAAAAAGAAGGCTTTTTGGGCAGATGTAAAAAATATTGCAGCACTAAAAGGAAATGTACAAGCTGGAGAAGCAGGTTTTGCTATGTGTATGGGATGTCATAATGGTTCAAATACCAATATGGGTGGTGTGATTCCTCCAAATCTTGACCATGCAGGTGC
>QNZW01000187.1 GCA_003978375.1 Sulfurovum sp. | reverse complement strand
AGAGTTTTTCTTTATCTCTGTAAGTTTCATACAACTGCTTCATCCGCCAAATATTTTGCTCACTAAATCCTCCAATCGAAGGGTCTATCTTTTTAATATACTCGGCTAATTCTTTAACCGTACCTTTCCCCCAACGCTCATTGGTTGTTTTATCTGATATATAGTGACCTACATCCCAATAGAGTTCCATGAGTATACTGTTGGCTTGTTTGTAAACTTTTTGCTTGGCTTGCTGGATGAGGGTTAAAATTTCATTAAAACTGTTTTGATTATTATCTATATTTGGCATTTTTCCTCTTTTTTATTTATTTTAACATCTATTATCTAGATTTGCTTAAAAGCTGTCAAATTGTCATATTTTTACTATCTTGCTTATAAAAAATTCTCCAAACACTCCAAAACCAAAGCCATCATCTCAGCCTCTCCAAAATCCCAAAGCTATCTGCCCAGTGCTTTTTTGCATTGACGAAATTTGATTTTGAGGGGGTTCATCACATTTGATAGTGTAAGAGGAAGAAAAAATAACATGTTATCCCTTATTTGTTATATGCTGTAGGGTGCTGTTGCTACAGCACCTTGTCTTAGGTGGTCTTTCAGCGAAAGTTTTATTTGGTTCGTAACATATTGATAATCGGCTTCGCCAAAGCCAATGCTTTGCCTCGATGTGAAATCGCTGATTTTATATCATCGTCTAGCTCACCCAAGGTCTTGTCATAGCCCTTTGGGATAAACATCGGGTCATACCCAAAGCCCTTATCTCCTCTGGCTTCGTCTATGACATCTCCGTGCATCCACCCATGTACGACATACTCACCATATTTGCTGACTATAGCTATGGCTGCTGTGTAATACGCTGGGGTGATATGTAGGTTTTTTTCTTTGAGTGTGTTTATGAGTTTATATAGATTGTCCTTGTCTGTTGCATTCTCTCCTGCGTATCTGGCAGAGTATATCCCTGGCGCACCCTCTAGTATGGGAAGCGATATGCCACTGTCATCGGCAATGACGATATACTCCTCTCCTAGCTTTTGGTAAATCGTACGTGCTTTTATACGTGCATTGGCTGCAAATGTATCGCCATCTTCGACTATCTCAAATGTACCAAGCAGATCTGAAAAAGGCACGACTTCATCCTCGCACATCTGTTGAAACTCTTTTAATTTACCTTTATTGCTAGTGGCTAGTACCAATTTCATATGTCATTAACCTTTATTTTACTTAATCGGAATATAATTAATACAAATTTTATCCTATTGGAGATATCAACATGTTTAAACAAATCTTACCCCTCTCACTTATTGTGGCTTTGCGATTTTTCGGACTTTTTATCGTTTTGCCTGTGTTGTCAATATATGCACTAGATATGCCTGGAGCCACCTCGTTTTTAGCTGGTCTTGTGGTGGGTGGCTATGCACTTACACAAGCTGTTTTTCAAGTACCTTTTGGGTTAATGTCAGATAAATTTGGTCGAAAAAAAGTCATCTTTTGGGGGCTGATTATCTTTATCATTGGTTCTGTAACTGCTGCTCTAAGTGACAATATTTATATGTTACTTGCAGGTCGTTTTTTACAAGGTGCGGGGGCTATAGGGTCAGTCGTCTCTGCTATGATAGCCGATCTTGTCAAAGAAGAAGAACGTGCACATGCCATGGCTATCATGGGAGGTACGATTGCACTTAGTTTTGCAGCAGCTATGATTATTGCGCCCATTGTAGGGGGGAATTACGGCATAGATAAGCTTTTTTGGCTTACAGCCATTTTATCTGTGATGGCTATTGGGGTTTTGTTTATTGGTGTGCCTCAGCCACCAAAAATCGTACATACCTACTCAGAAGACGAATCTAAAATGATTGAAGTCTTTAAAGACAAAGCACTTACGCGTATGTATGTTACTTTTCTTTTTCATTCTAGCATTATGACGATGGCATTTTTTATTATTCCTGTTGTGATTACAGGAAGTGCCGATAATGGTGGATTTGAGTGGCAAAGAGCCGATCTTTGGAAAGTCTATTTCCCTGCGATGATATTGGGTCTTCTTGCTATGGCTCCTGCGGCTATTTTTGGTGAGAAATATGGTAAAGGCAAAGAGGTCTTTATGGTTTCTATCATCTCTATAGTTCTAGGCTTTTTGGCTATGGGATTTGCAGAGACTGCTTGGGTTTTTATCGTCGGTGTATCACTCTTTTTCATAGGATTCAATATGTTTGAGCCTCTTCTTCAAAGCTTTGTTGCCAAATATGCAAAAGTACACCAAAAAGGTGCGGCTCTTGGTGTGGCAAACACCTTTGCATATATCGGTATTTTCTTTGGTGGATTACTTGCTGGATGGATTATGCAGCATTATGACAGACAAACACTTTCTGTAGTGGTTATGGGTATTGCTGTATTGTGGTTCATTTGGGTTGCTACTATGCCAAATCCAAACAACAGAGGAAATGTCTATCTCCCTTTAGAAACCTTCGATCGCAACCGTATTGCCTCACTCGTTGGCAAAAAAGGCATCGTAGAATCCTATGTCAACGAAACAGAAAACATCGCAGTAATAAAATATGATAAAGATATACTAGATGAAGATGAAGTGAGAGGAATGTTGAG
>QNZW01000218.1 GCA_003978375.1 Sulfurovum sp. | reverse complement strand
TAATTATATTTTTGTGCAATATATTTTAACTTCTCTTCAAAATATATCAACGTTTCTCCAATAGTTCCATGATTGTACAAATTTTCAAGTATCTGCAGTACAGTTAAACCAGCTACACTACTTAAATAATTCCCTCCAAATGTGCTTCCATGATCACCCGCACTTAAAATAGTTTTATGTTTTGTCATGACAGCACCTATAGGCACCCCACCACCGAGCCCTTTAGCCAAAGTAACTATATCTGGTTCTATCTCATATAAATTTGAAGCTAAAAATTCTCCTGTGCGGTACACACCTGTTTGTACTTCATCAACGATAAGTAAGATATTTTTACTTTTTAAATAAGATGCAAGTTTCTGTATTTCAGTTTTTTCAAAAGGTTCTACACCTCCCTCACCTTGTACCAACTCAATAAGTACTGCCACAGTTTCATCATCTATAGCCTTATACACATTTTCAATACTCTTCTCATAAGAAAATCCATCAGGATAAGGTGAGAAATGTGGGGTATGAAAACTCTCTTGACCTGTAGCCTTAACTGTAGTAATAGTACGACCATGAAAAGAGTGTTCAAGTGTAATAATTTTGTAACGTTTATTCTCAAATTTCGTCTCTCCGTATTTGCGTGCTATTTTGATGGCACCTTCATTTGCTTCTGCCCCAGAGTTAGCAAAAAATACTGCCATATCATAACCACTTAACTCCACAATCTTTTGTGCTAGTTTGGCTTGTGGTTCAATGACTTGAAGATTTGAAATATGCATAATATTCTTTGCCTGCTCACATATAGCTGATGTTAATTTTTCATTTCCATGTCCTACAGAGTTTACACCAATTCCAGAAGCAAAATCTATATAATCACGTCCATTCTCATCATAAAGTGTAGAGCCAATGCCCTTTACAAAATTTGTATAATCACGTGTATAGGTCTGAAGTACATATTTTTTATCCAATTGTTCTAAGGTCATTATAATTCCATCATTTATTATTGTTAATAATTATAGCAAAGTGTAACTAAAAGCATATAAAAGATTATGATTATAACCATAAACTTACAACTACTATTATATCGATAAAAACCATACATATTCAAAATATATTTGTGCCACATATTTAAATAGAAGAAAATACAAAACTCAACCCTTAAACAACTTTTAGCTATAATCGCGTCAATTTAAATAGAGGATTAAGTAACTATGAGAACACATTATTGTGCAGAAGTAAATGAAGAACTTATAGGTAAAAATGTTACTGTGGCTGGCTGGGTTTCGAGTCGTAGAGATCATGGTGGATTAATATTTATTGACCTTAGAGACAAAGACCAAGTAGTGCAACTTGTTTGTGACCCAGCAGATAATGCTGATGCACACAAAATAGCCGAAGAGGTAAGAGACCAATTTGTACTTGTGGCTACAGGAAAAGTAAGAGCTAGAGGAGAAGGACTTGAAAATCCTAAACTTAAAACGGGAAAAGTGGAGATGGTCGTAGATAAGCTCATCATTGAAAACCGTTCTAAGCCTATGCCTTTTGAACTGAATGATGATAAGGTAAATGAGGAGATTAAACTCAAATACCGTTACCTTGAACTACGTACACAAAAATCATATGATATTTTTAAACTACGTTCCAAAGCTACTATCGCAGCACGTAATATACTTGATGAGCTAGGTTTTCTTGAAGTAGAAACCCCTATTATTACCAAATCAACGCCAGAGGGTGCAAGAGACTACCTTGTGCCAAGTCGTGTACACAATGGTGAGTTCTATGCACTTCCTCAGTCACCACAGCTTTTCAAACAGTTGCTTATGGTAGGTGGTTTTGACCGCTACTTCCAGATAGCAAAATGTTTCCGTGATGAAGATTTAAGAGCAGACAGACAACCTGAATTTACCCAAATAGATGTTGAGATGTCTTTTTGTGACCAAGAAGATGTCATTGCCGTAGCAGAAAAACTCATTCATAATATCTTTGATAAATGTGGATTTGAAATTCCTACTAAATTTACTCGCATGACCTATGCAGACGCTATGGAAAAGTATGGTTCAGACAAACCTGATATGCGTTATGACCTACAAATGGTCGATGTGATAGATATCTTTGCACGTTGTGACAATGAGATTTTCTCTAGTATCGCAAAAGACACTAAAGCAAACCGTATCAAAGCACTCAAAGTACCAAAAGGTGACGAGATATTTTCAAAGCGTCAGATGAAAGGGTTTGAGGAGTATGTACGTAAGTTTGGTGCATCAGGTCTAGGATACTTCCAGATGAAAGAAGATGGTCTTAAAGGGCCACTTACCAAGTTCTTTACAGAAGATGACATCCAAGCGATTATCGATAGATGTGGGCTTGAAGTAGGTGACGCCGTATTCTTTGGAGCTGGAGCTAAAAAACTTGTACTTGACTACATGGGACGTTTCCGTATTTATCTAGCTGAAATCATGGACATTATCCCTAATGATGTCTTTGAATTCCTATGGGTCATGGACTTCCCTATGTTTGAAGTAGAAGATGGTAAAACCAAAGCCATGCACCATGCCTTTACCATGCCACAGCTTGATGATAATGGCAACATAGCCTATGATGACATCGAAGATTTAAAATC
>QNZW01000198.1 GCA_003978375.1 Sulfurovum sp. | reverse complement strand
ACCTATAGATATGGATAGACTCTATAGTGTCTTAGATAAGTATAGTAAAAGAAAATAATAAATTATCTTTGGCTCAAAGTGTCTAAAATAGTCTCTTTTGTTTCATACAACTGTACAATCTCTACTTTGAGTCTTTCACCTAATGAAGGATAGTCCGCATCAGCATCATACTCTAATGTATTACACAGTTCACCAATAGTATGGAGTTCCAAAGAAAGGGCACCTCCTCGAATGGCATGGGCTTTCATTTTGATGGTTTGTATATCATGGGTCTCTATAGCTTGGATGAGTTCATCGATACTTGCATAACTGCTATCAATAAAAGAAATAAAAAGTTTTTTCATAATATCTACAGAAAAATGCATTTTTTCTTTTGCTTTTAAGAGAGCATCTACTGTTTTATCCGTAGGTGAGTCTTGAGGACTAGAAGTGTCATCTTTTTCTAAAACTTTAATTTTTTTATCTGTATAGAGTGTAAGAATAGCATGTAGTGCCTCTATATCGATGGGTTTAGAGATATAATTATCCATGCCTTCAGAAAGGTAATACTCTTTATCTCCCTCTAATGCATTGGCAGTGAGGGCAACTATAGGTGTGAAATTATGTTGCTCACGAATCATTTTTGTGGCTTCAATGCCATTAAGTTCAGGCATATTGATATCCATAAAGATGATATCATATTTATTTCTAGAAGCTTTTTTTACTGCTTCAATCCCATTGAATGCAAAATCAGGTGTAATACCATACTCTTGTAGCATTTCATGTATTAAAATACGATTGATTTCATAATCTTCTGCTACCAATACAGAAAGAGAAAATTGTGTGGTAGGGAAGTTGTTTTTTGTTAGGGTTATATTGTTGTGGGTAAAACTGTGATCTAAGATAGCATTATACAATATAGAGGGACACTCTTCAAAGAAACCTATATGATACAAAGAAGGCTCTTTTTCATCTAGATTAAACGCTTCAATACTTTCGTCTATGAGTATAATATGTTGACTAAATAAAGATATTTCTTCATAGAGATTATGATGGAAGATAATAACAATATGATCTGTATTTGCCAGTTTTTTAAAGTTTTCAAGAGAGATAAGTTCAAAATCAACACCAAAGTTCACAAGCTGATGAATAATACGATCATAAATAGGAACAGCTTCTTTAATTACATAAATAGGAGGATTTTTAATTTGTAAGGCTAATGTAGCATTTGGTTCACATATGCTTACGTCTAATTCAAAGAAAAATTTACTGCCTTTTCCTTCTATGCTTTCTACCTGTAATGTACTGTCCATGAGTGTACACAAAGAGCTACTAATGCTCAAACCCAATCCTGTACCACCAAATTTACGTGTGGTGGAAGAGTCTGCTTGTATAAAAGATTGAAATATTTTATCTTGTCTGTTTTTAGGAATACCTATGCCTGTATCTGTGACAGAAAAAAGTATTTTTTCTTTGTTCTTGGTACTAGAAAGTCGGGTCATTTCTACAGAAATCACACCTTGTTCAGGGGTAAATTTAATGGCATTATTGATAAGATTATTGAGCACTTGTGTGACCCGTAATTTGTCCAAAACAATACATTCAGAAATATGCGCATCTATACGTATTTGAAAAGAGATATGTTTCTTTCTACATTTAGAAGAGAAAATATCCAATGCATTTCTAAAGTCTACAAAGGGATTTACTTCGGTTAAATCTAATTGTAGATGTCCTGCTTCTATTTTGGAAAAATCCAATATATCATTGGTAATCTTAAGCAAAGTCTGCATAGAATTTTCAGTAAGTTTAATGTATTGCTTTTGTTTGGCATCTAAGTTGCCTTTTTTGAGAAGCTCTGTAAACCCAATGATACCATTCATAGGCGTACGTATTTCATGACTCATATTTGCCATAAATTGTGTTTTTGCTTCTTGTGAGTTCACGGCAAGTTCACGGGCACGTTCAATTTCACTAATATCATGGGCAATAACCATATATTCAAGTACTTCATCTTGTGTATTGACAAGAGGAAATACAGCAACATCTAAATGAAAAGGTTTTTCACTTCTATTTTTGGTCTCAATTTTACCTTTCCAGGCTTCTTTATTTTTTAATTTTGCATTCATTTGTGCATATAAAGCACTATCTAAATAGTTTGGATGCAATAAAATATCTTCTTTAAAAAGTAACTCTTCTGGATTATACTGACTTAGTTCACAAAATTGAGCATTGACATAGGTTGTGAAGTTGTTTGTATCCATTTTTGATACAATCAACATAGAATCTATTGCATTTTTATATTGTTGCAAAAGGGTTTCTTTTTCATCGACTTCTTCTTTGAGTGATTGGTTATGTTTCTCTATGGTTTCATACGCTTCTGTGAGTTCTTCACTGTTGATACTGATGGTATGTTCTAAAAATCTTTTTTCAGTATCGACTTCATAATATTTGTCATTTATACGTGCAAGCAAGTCTAAAACTTTTTCATCTAAGGTATTGATATCAAAATTTTTGCCATAGGTATGTTTAAGTTGACGTTTTAATAGGCGATGCATCTGTGCTTATCCTTCATAGATGACAGTCAGTGTCAAGGTTTGATTGTGTAGTTGGCAAGAGAGCAGTTGATCAGAAAAGGGTGCCAGTTCACCATATGAGTAAAATCCAACAAGCTTGACATTGT
>QNZW01000133.1 GCA_003978375.1 Sulfurovum sp. | reverse complement strand
CACACCTTTGAGTTTGTTGAGTACAAGCGTAGAAAGTGCTTCTCCCTCAATGTCATCAGCAATGATGAGCAAAGGACGACCACTTTGTTGTACTTGCTCCAACATAGGTACTAAGTCTTTAAGCGAAGTTATTTTAGAGTCTGTAAGTAAAATAAGAGGTGTTTCAAGCTCACAAGTCATCTTTTCTGTGTTGGTAACAAAATAAGGAGAAATGTACCCTCTGTCAAATTGCATTCCTTCTACGACTTCAAGGTCGTCATTGATGCCTTTGGCTTCTTCTACGGTGATGACCCCATCTTTGCCTACTTTTTCCATGGCTTCTGCTATGAGATTACCAATGGTCTCATCTGAGTTGGCTGATATAGTCGCAACTTGTGCTATCTCTTTTTTGTCTTTGACCTCTTTTGAGATTTTTTTGAGCTCTTCGATGATGGCAGTAGAGGCTTTGTCCATGCCACGTTTGACCTCTATAGGGTTTGCTCCAGCTGTGATGTTGCGTAAGCCCTCTTTAAAAATAGAGTGAGCCAATACAGTAGCAGTCGTCGTACCGTCACCTGCTTCATCTGCTGTGTTGGATGCTACCTCTTTTACTAGTTGTGCTCCCATGTTTTCTAAAGCGTCTTCTAGCTCTATCTCTCTTGCCACACTTACACCATCTTTGGTGATGTGTGGAGCGCCATAGCTTTTTTGTATGAGGACGTTACGACCACGTGGTCCCATAGTTACTTTGACAGCATCGGTTAGTTTACTTACGCCTTCAAAAAGCCCAGATCTTGCGGTGTCTGAAAAAAATATTTCTTTTGCCATAGTTTATTTCCTTTTTTTAACTGTGTTTAAATTATTTAATAAGTCCAAGTATTTCTTTACTAAGTAATATTAGATATTCTTTTCCTTCAATTGTGATTTCCATGCCTGAAAAGTTTGCAAATACAACGGTATCATCTACATTGATGCCATCTTCTTTTGCATCAGGACCTACTGCGATAACCTTACCTTCTAAGGGCTTCTCTTTCGCTGTATCTGGAATATAAAGTCCAGATGCAGTTTGATTGGATTGCTCTTCTCGTAGAACGAGTACTCTGTCTTTTAATGGTTCAAATCCCATTGTAACTCCTTAAATATTTAGTTATGTATTTATGAGACGCATTTTAGTGTTTTTTTGTAAATAAGTCAATAAGTTCTTTAAAAATATTTAATAAGTATGAGTCAAATAGACTAAAGTATGAAATAAATATTTTTATTTCTCATATTTTCCTTAAATCTATTGACAATCAAAGGTATCTTTAGCTAAAATTCCGTCTCTTCACAAAGATGTCAAGGTAGCTCAGCTGGTTAGAGCGCTGGTCTCATAAGCCGGAGGTCGAGGGTTCAAGTCCCTCTCTTGACACCACTTAATCATCTAAAACAAATACCTATGGCACGTACTTAAGCTAATCAGCCAGTCTAAGATAATATAATGTACTCAATAAAATCTAAAACTTTTAATGGGTATTGACTTTTTTTACCTCTTAAAATACTAAGAGAATACGATATAGCGAAACTTACTATACCTCTTAATGATACACAACTCAAAAATGCAAAATCTAAAGAGAAGAAATATAAAGGCTATAGATACAAATATTCTATAAAGATACTAAAAGGTAATGAAAAACTATGTTGGGTATTGCTATCTGGTATCATGCAAACAGATAGTATAGTACGATTTTGAAATGAGTTTAGAGAGATGAAAAAATTTATAATGCCCTATGGGTTAGAACATGCTCCTATTAAAAGAGTATTAAAATGGAAGCTTGGAGGATTTTTTAAAAAGAAAAGGTCATGGGTAAAAGATGATGATTTTCGGTTAAATGTACATACACTAAATGCTTCAGATTTGCAAAGAGATGATGACTTTATTGTATGGCTTGGACATGCCACATTTTATATACAGCTAGATGGTGTAAAAATTTTAACAGATCCAGTCTTTGGTGATATACCTTTGAGATCAAGATTGGTAGAGTTTCCTCTTGATGCTATGTTGTTGGAGCCTGATGTTATTTTAATTAGTCATGGGCATTATGACCATTTGGATATTAAGTCACTTGCAAGATTAGATATATATGCTAAAGGCACGCAAATCATTATGCCACTCAATCTCTCTTCCTACCTTCAAAGTGGTGCAAATGTTGTAGAGCTTGATTGGTATGAGTCTTATGAAGATGGTGGCATTACTGTAGAAGCTGTACCTGCATCACATTGGCATAGACGAGGGATATTTGATTTCAATAAAGCTTTGTGGTGTAGTTTTATCATAAAAAGTAAAAATAAAACACTCTTTTTTGCTGGAGATACAGCAATGGATAGTCATTTTGCAGAGATAAAACAAAAGTGCACACCTATAGATATAGCTCTCTTACCCATAGGAGCGTATGAGCCAAAAGAGATTATGCAAGACAATCACATGAACCCACAAGAGGCATTAAAGGCTGCTCAAATATTGGATGCCAAAGAGATGATACCCTATCACTATGCGACTTTTAAACTCACCGAAGAACCTATAGGAGAACCTCATAGCTGGATGAAACAATTATCTCTTGAGAGTAAAATTGATATTTCGATTTTAGATATTGGTGAGATTCATCCACTTATGTTGATAGGAAAATAAAAAATGATACTAGAAATAGCCACATTA
>QNZW01000194.1 GCA_003978375.1 Sulfurovum sp. | reverse complement strand
CTATCACCATCTGTTGCTTTAGGATAATCGTAACTTGTATTCCATACCAACTCTGATCCTGTTGCATTCAGTTCATTTACTTCTGTTGCACTATAGAAACAATTTGGTGACTCATCGGCATCTAAGATACCATCATTATCGTCATCGATATCAAAGAGATCATAAATTCCATCTCCATCTGTATCTGCACAGGCATTAAGGGCTGTGGAAAGTGAGTATGGATGATAGCTAGAGTCATAATCTATTGTTCCAGTCGTCCCATTTTCAAAGCTATCTAACAATCCATTATTATTGGCATCTGTTCCTGTATTATAACTTGTAGTATCATTATCTGATACATTGCTATCCCCTGCTTCAACGCCATCTGCACATCCATCTGCATCTGAATCTAAATCTAAGTGATTGGAGATATTATCTTCATCATAATCATCACTACAACTCTCTTTTGTGTAGAGTGAAGACTGGAAGTTTTTGAGTGTAAAGCTTGTCTCTTTAATTTGTGCATACGATGCCAAACCACTTACACCTTGTATTCTTAATTTACTAAACTTCCCTTCTGGTACTAACGTATTTGTAAAAGTCTCCGTAGCGTTTGTCACTGTAGCATATTTTTTCTCTGATAAATCTACCCATGCTGATCCATCCCATCCTTGTAGCTTCATCTCTCCACTTGCTGTAGAGGCAGAAAGACTATAAGAAAGCATTGCTAAATCTAAGGTATTGACTCCCACACTTGTTTTTAGTGTATATTCTATAACTGTCTTATCTGTAATAGCTTGATATGCAGGATTCTATCACCATCTGTTGCTTTAGGATAATCGTAACTTGTATTCCATACCAACTCTGATCCTGTTGCATTCAGTTCATTTACTTCTGTTGCACTATAGAAACAATTTGGTGACTCATCGGCATCTAAGATACCATCATTATCGTCATCGATGTCAAGATTATTAATAATACCATCACCGTCTAAATCGCAATCTAATGCATACTTATTGGGATCAGTACATGATGCAGATACCTCTACTGTCATTATATTAAGAAAAATAAAAATAAATAAGCCTAGACTTAGTACATATCTTATTTTTTTATAGCATGATGAATTGTGTTTGAATATGTTAACCATTCTTTACTCCCCAGTATTGTTAATTTCAGTATTTTTCATGTATAAAAAAAAGAAATAAAATATTTAATATATTCGATTACATTATGCATCTAAATTAAATAATTATATGTAAGGAGGAAACAGAGATGAAAATATCCCTAAAAAAACAAAACACATTTTTTAGTTTTCGGCAATCTAGCAATCTACAAGAGACCTATGATTTTCTGTATCCACCTCGCGATGAATTTAGCTTTTTCGACATAAAAAATTATTGCAAAGCCATTGTAGCATTTTAAAACTTAAAATTATAAATTATAAAAAATTATTATTGTATATTTTTGGATTAACCTTATTTTCTTTTGCTATAATCACATTAATATAATTCAAGGTGACTATACTATGCACATCTATGACAGTGTCAAAAAAACCAAACTTCTTTTTGAGCCTATACATTCTAATAAAGCTTCCATTTATGTCTGTGGTCCTACGGTATACGATGATGCACATTTAGGTCATGCTAGAAGTGCTTTGGCTTTTGATTTACTTTCTCGTACACTCAACATCTTAGGTTATGAAGTTACTTTGGGAAAAAACTTTACCGACATTGATGATAAAATTATTAAAAAAGTAAAAGAGACAGGTAAAAGTTTAGAAGAAATTACCTCTTTTTATATAGAACGTTATCTAGCAGAGATGGAAGCACTAGGCGTTCAAAGAGCCAATATAGAACCAAAAGCTACGCAATCTTTAGAAGCTATAAAAACAATGATACAAACACTGATAGACAAAGATTTTGCCTATGTTATTTCTACAGGAGATGTCTATTTTGATACTAGCAAAGATAGTAACTATGGAGAAATCTCAGGACGTGTTGCAGAGGATGATGTAAGTCAAAATCGTGTGCAACACACAAGCGAAAAAAGAAATCCTAAAGATTTTGCTTTATGGAAAGCGTGTAAAAACAATGAAGATATCTGTTTTGATGCCACTTTTAGTAAAGGTCGCCCAGGATGGCATATAGAGTGTTCTGCCATGATTGACAAATATTTTAAGGGCGATGGTGAATATACCATAGATATTCACGCAGGAGGGGCTGACTTGCTCTTTCCTCATCATGAAAATGAGGCAGCCCAGAGCAGATGTGCCACAGGACATGAACTTGCTAAATACTGGATGCATAACGGTTTTGTACAAATAGACGGAGAGAAGATGTCTAAGTCTTTAGGCAATAGTTTTTTTCTTAAAGATGCTCTCAAGCTTTACGATGGTGAAGTATTACGTTATTATCTAAACTCTGTACATTATAGAAATGATTTTAACTTTTCAGAAGAGGAATTGCAACTGAGCAAAAAACGTTTAGACAAACTCTATAGACTCAAAAAACGTGTCAGTCCAGGCAAAGCTTCGATAGCAAATAAAAACTTCAAACAAAAACTTCTTGATGCCATGAGTGATGATCTTAATATCTCTATGGCTCTTTCACATATCGACGAAATGATTACTACAACCAATGATGCTTTAGATGAAAATCCTAAAAATAAAGCACTCAAAAAAGAGACTTTAGCCAACATAGAGTTGATAGATATTTTACTAGGATTTGGAGGAAAAGAACCATTTTCTTACTTTCAGATAGGCGTAGATGAAACACTTAAAGAAAAAATAAATAATTTAATTGAAGAGCGTATTAAAGCAAAAAAAGATAAAAATTTTGAACGCTCTGATGCTATTCGTGAAGAACTTGCTTCTTTTGGCATATCAATTATGGATACTTCAACGGGGACACTTTGGGAAAAAATATAAGTTGATAAGATTTTCTTAACATAAATAAAGATATTATACTACTAATTTATTTAGTTTATTGCGGAGAAAACTTATGTCAAAAATATTCATGCTCTTTATACTTACTTTTACACTACTTATTTCAGAAGAGGTTGAAGAGTTTCCTTTTCTTGGGGTAACCATATCATCACAGAGTGTTAATCTGGAAACTACTGATGTACCGAGTACTGCAAGTATTGGAATACGTTATGGTAAACAAACTGTTGACTGGCGTACTATGTTCACTTACGAATACGGTGATGGTTCAAATATTTTTTCAGTAGAAGTTGACAAAATTTTGATGGATAGTCTTTTTAATATGTCTAGATTTAGACCATATATTGGTCTTGCTCTAGGATATATTAGTTATGATATGCCAAATAATGATCAAAACTTAACCGAGGTATCTGGTATTATCATAAATGAAGATAACAATACTACTATAGAAACCGATTCAAGTGGTTATTTCTATGGTCTAAATGCTGGACTTATCATCTATGCAACAGATAATTTAGATGCAGATTTAAGTTATCATTATTAC
>QNZW01000083.1 GCA_003978375.1 Sulfurovum sp. | reverse complement strand
TTTGCTAAAGGTCAAATGGTACCAGAATTTTCTAAAGCAGTATGGGCATTGCCTGTAGGCACAATCACTACTAAACCTGTAAAAACACAATTTGGATACCATGTAATTTATCTTGAAGGCAAACAGCCAGAAACTGTTACTCCGTATGATAAAGTAAAAGATAAAATCATTATGTCACTAAAACAAAAACAGTTTTCAGCAAAAATAGCAGAAATGGGAAAAGAGCTTAGAAGTAAGGCAAAGATTGTTGACTACACAAAAGAAACAAATACAACTGGAAAATAATGAAAGTTTTTTTATACATTTTTGTATGGTTTTTTATTTTTTTGATTGTTTCTGCATCAGCAGATCCTTTGAAAGATACCCTCTTAAAGATGAAGGATAAAAGTAGCTCCTCTTTGGGTATGATAAATCTAGACGCTTTACCTGGTCGTAACCAATCTAGAGGGGGGATGCAACGAACCTCCTCAAAAGCAGTACTTGCCACAGTCAATGGGCATACTATTCGCAAAAGAGATGCAGATAAATACCTAAAAAAAATAACAAAAGGTAAAATAAAAGATTATGACAGATTGCCTCCAAAGCAAAAAAGAATGCTTTTGAGTGATCTTAAAAAAATGTATAAAATAAAATATTTTAGAGGTAGACCTGGGAATACGGTCATAGGTACGTATGCAAAAGGCAAACCTGTTTACAAAAAAGAAGCCGATGCTTATATAAAAAAGGTTACCAAAAATAAAATAAAAGATATCGATAGATTACCACGAAAACAGCGCCTTTTGGTTTTAAAAGATCTGCAAAGAAAGTATAAGATAGAGCATTTTAAAGGTAGACCAAAAAACACGATTATTGCGACAGTAAATGGTCATGACATCTATAAAAGAGAGGCCGATGCTTATATAAAAAAAGTCACTAAAAATAGAATAAAAGACTTTGACAGACTGGATGAAAAACAAAGATATTTGCTAGTAAAAGATTTAGCGAAGCCAATGATTGTCAAAAATGCTATAGATGCTAATGTGACAGAAATGGAAAAAGAAGAGATTTTTAAACAAATGTGGTTAGGGAAGCAAAGAGCCAAAATACAAGTAAGCAATGAAGAGATGCTAACGCTTTATGAAGCAAAAAAGACTCAAATATTAGCTTCAGATCCACAGGCAAAAATTCCTACGTATATTAGTTTAGGCAATAGCCTTAAAAATGAAATTATTGAAAATAAAATTATGAGTAATCTTATGAAAGATGTAAATATTACTATCAATTTTGATGGCAATGAAAGTATAGAAAATAATGATTCAAATAAATCATTAGTAAAATTAGATAAAATATAGTTAAATAAAATTAATTGAAGAAAAAGGAAAGATAAATGAGAAATTTTTTATTTGTATTGGGGATAGGATTACTTTTAAGTACAACAAATGTTGTGGCAGCTACAGCAGCTACTGTAAATGGTATGAAGATTACAGTCAAAGATGCCAATAAAGCGCTTAAAGTACTGACAAAAGGTAAAATGACGTGGGCAAAGCTTCCTAAAAGTGGTAAAAAACAACTCATTGATATGATGGCACCATCTAAACTTGTAGCAGTTGTTGCAAGAAAAAGATTGACTTCTAAAGAAAAAGAGATAGCTGTTTCTGGTTATTGGATGCAAAAAAAGACTGCGAAAATCAAAATTTCAGACAGTGAAGCAAAAAAAGCCTATAATCAAATGAAGCGTGTGGCAAAAAAAATGAAAAGTAGAAGAAAGATACCTTCTTTTCAACAAGCAAAACCTAATTTAAAAAGACAATTAGCGCAAGAAAAAGTGATTAATAGTCTAATGAGAAAAGCTAAAATTAAAATCAAATAATTTCATGAAGTGTTAGGAAAATAGTATATGTCTAGAAAAGTATTGGATGCGGTACAAGCAGGTGTTATTACGGGCGATGCGTTACAAACGTTATTTACTATAGCAAAAGAAGAAGGTTTTGCCATTCCTGCTGTGAATGTTGTAAGCACTTCTTCTGTTAATGCTGTATTGGAATCGGCGAAAAAAGTACATTCACCTGTCATCATTCAATTTTCTAATGGCGGAGCAGCGTATTATGCAGGTAAAAGCTTGTCCTCAGAAGAAGCAGCTATCTTAGGAGCTATTTCTGGTGCACAACATGTGCATACCGTAGCCAAAGCATATGGTGTACCTGTTGTGTTGCATACTGACCATGCAGCAAGAAAATTGCTTCCTTGGATAGATGCACTACTTGACGCAAGTGAAGCACATTTTCAAGTACATGGTGTACCTCTTTTCTCTTCACACATGATAGACCTCTCTGAAGAGCCTATAGAAGAGAATATTGCCACATGCAAGAGCTATCTTGAGCGTATGTCTAAAATGGGCATGACCCTAGAGATAGAATTGGGTGTTACAGGTGGAGAAGAAGATGGCGTTGACAATACAGACATTGATAATGCATTACTCTATACACAGCCCGAAGAGGTAGCCTATGCGTATGAGGAGCTTATAAAAGTCTCTCCAAACTTTACCATAGCAGCATCTTTTGGGAATGTACATGGTGTGTATAAGCCTGGCAATGTAAGCTTAACACCAAAGATACTTGACAACTCTCAGAAGTACATTGAAGAGAAGTTTAGTACTGGGTCTAAGCCTGTAGATTTTGTATTCCATGGTGGTTCTGGTTCTGAACTTGAAGA
>QNZW01000072.1 GCA_003978375.1 Sulfurovum sp. | reverse complement strand
ATCCTATTCGTTCTGGGCTTACAACAGTTGGTCAACCAGGTGATCCAAGAGGGTTAATGCAAGAGTCTCCAAGTATTGGTGAAGTGTTCAAAGAAGCTGGATATGCTACAGGACAATTTGGTAAAAACCATTTAGGTGATAATAACCCTGCTTTGCCGACAGTGCATGGATTTGATGAGTTTTATGGTCTTTTGTACCATCTGAATGTACTAGAACAAGATGAGCAACTAGATTACAAAAATTTTGCCAAAGCATACCCTGGTGGTCCTAAAGCATACAAAGAAAAATTTGGTGCGAGAAATCTTATTCACTCTTATGCTTCAGACAAAGATGACCCAACCGTTGATCCACGCTTTGGTCGTGTAGGAAAGCAAGTCATTGAAGATGATGGACCACTGCACAGAAAGCGTATGCAAGACTTTGATGCAAAAGATGTTATGCCTAAAGCACTAGCTTTTATGAAAAAGGCCAAAGAAGATGGCAAACCATTTTTTGTTTGGCTCAATACAAGTCGTATGCACCTCTACACAAGACTCAATGAAAAATGGCGTTATGCAGCAGCGAACTATACCTCTGAAGCAGACTACCATGGTTCAGGTATGTTGCAACATGACCATGACGTTGGAGTTATCCTTGATTTCCTTAAAAAGAATGATTTAGAAAACAATACTATCGTATGGTATTCTACAGATAATGGTCCAGAGCATGTATCATGGCCTCATGGAGCTACAACACCATTCAAAGGTGAAAAAATGGGTACCTATGAAGGCGGTGTTCGTGTACTCTCTATGGTGAAATGGCCAGCTAAAATCAAACCAGGTCAGATCAAAAACGGTATACAAACACACTACGACATGTTTACTACGCTAGCAGCTGCAGCGGGTATCAAAGATGTCAAAGAGAAGATACTCAAAGAGAAAAATCAACCTATTGATGGCGTAAACAATCTAGACTACTGGTTAGGGAAATCTGATCATTCAGCACGTAATACGCATATCTATTATTATGAGGGTGAAATTATGGCAATACGCATGGGACCATGGAAATGGCACTTTTCGGATAAGTTAGGTTACTATAGTAATGTTGTACCTTTAACTGTACCAAAAGTATTCAATCTACGTATGGATCCTTTTGAAAGCTATGATAGTGTAGATTCATACGGTCACTTACTCCAGAAAGTTTCATGGATGATGGCACCGATGGGAGAGTTGCTACACAAACACCTAGCATCACTTAAAAAGTACCCTCCAGTACAGGGAGCAAAAACTTTTAACCAATCACATATGGTAGAGGAATTTTTAAGAAAAGGTTCTCAATAGATTTTATGTACGAGATACCAATTATAGGTATCTCGTATGTGCTTATTTTTCAAACTAATAGGAACCTCTAATATATTACTTTTCAAGCTTTTTCATATCAACAACATGCCAATGGTATTTTTTTGCATACTTTAAACCAGCTACTAGCTTCTCTGCATATGATTTTTTATCATGCTCCAAGTAATTTTATGAGATAAAAAGCGTCCCACCCACATGTTCCCCATCTACAAGAAAAGCTTTCACATCACTCAAGTCAAACCCTGAAGCTAAAAGCATTTGCCTACCATGTTTCATAAGAAAATCTGCAGATTGAAGTTTGGTAACAATGCCTCCTGTGGCAAATTCATTGTTAGGAGTATGTTCTGCCTCAAGCTCTTCTTTAGATATGGCTGTTACGACTGCTCTACGCTTGGCATCATCATATCTGTTAGGGTCTTTATCATAAAAAGCATCTATATCAGAGAGTATCACAAGCATCTGTGCATCAAAGTAGTGTGCCACATGTGCTGAGAGTCTATCATTATCACCAAAGACCAGCTCCTCAATACTCACCGTATCATTTTCATTAATAATAGGTACCACACTGTTTTCTAAAAGGGTATCTATGGCTACTTTTGCATGTGCTGTGTGTTTGTCAGACTCAAAAACATCTGCACTTAATAGTACTTGGGAACATAGGTGACCAAACTTTTCAAACTTCTCTTGATACATCTTAAGCAACAGTGGTTGTCCTATGGCTGCAAGTGCTTGTCTGTTGGCTACGTTACTTCTGTCCAATGGCAAAAGAGTATGTCCTGCTGCTACTGCACCAGAGCTTACAAGTATCACTTCGTACGTATGTGCCTTAAGCTCTGCGATGAGTTCTACCAATGCCAAGATGCGTGCTTTTGCGATAGCTCCATCTTCTGTCAATACATGAGAACCTACTTTTATAACGATGCGCTGTGTATGCATTTTATGCCTCTTGTTCTGCTTCAACATTTTTAACAAAATCACCTATAGCATAACGCAAGGCTTCCGTATTGAGATGTGCCACAGAGGAAATGGGTAAAACAAAAAGTGGTTTCTCTTGTGGTAAATCCACCCCAAAATCTGTTTGAAATCCATAACTCATATAGGACATATCTGCTTTATATTTAGACAAAGTATCATTTGCTTCTAGCCCTATATCATCTAAAAAGGTTTTAGTCAATACATTGACTTCATCTTGAGAAAGGGAATCTATCTTCGTGATAGCTATAGCATGTTTACGTGTTGCCAAAGTCTCAGAGTACCGCTGAAGCTCCACAAGCAAAGTCTCATACTGATACCTCATCTCTCTATAGTTTGCTGCGTCTATCATCAAAAGAAGTGTTTTCGTACGTTCAATATGCTTCAAAAATTC
>QNZW01000142.1 GCA_003978375.1 Sulfurovum sp. | reverse complement strand
ATCCTTTAGATAAAGTCTGTATTGTTGTATAGTTTTGTTGCAACATCTAGATATTTTACCAAAACAAACCTAGATACTACTTCAAAAACCCTATCACTTTTTCTTCTGCTATGTTAGAACTATTTATCAGTTCATCAAGTGCCTTTTTCAACTCCTTGTATTGTTTATCAGATTTTCTTTCTACTTCCATTATCTGCCTTGCCAATGGATTGTAATGTTTGCTAAACTCTCTTAGTTTTGTAAATGTTCTCATAATATTTTTACTTATATCTACTGCAATTGGGCTGTTGATTACTGTTGCTAACATATAGACACCTTGTTCTGTAAAAACATAAGGTAAAGCTCTCGTTTTAGAGAAATTTGCGGTGCCAATTTGGCTCCGCAAAATTTCAAATTCTTCTTTTGTTACAATAAACATGAAATCATCTTCATTAAAACGTTCTATGTTTCTCTGTACTTGTCTCTTAAGATATTTAGTCTCAACATTATAAAGTTCAGCCAAATCTCTATCTAGCATCACCTGCATTCCACGCAAATTTAATATCTTGGAACTAATTTCACCTTGTGCCAATAGTGCATCCATACCATACTCCTATCTAAAGTCATAGGTAGAGTATAATCTAAAAAATAATAGATAAATAAAAATATGTCAAATTGACATATTTTTACAAATCATAGATCCATAAATATCATACAAAGCCTCAAATCATCATAACTTACTTCACCATCTAGTGCTTCAAACACAGACTTCAACCGTAACTTTCCATCATCGGTAAAATGCTCAGGCATCTTTTTTGTCATGAGTCTAAGGACAACACGCTCCACCTCATCAAAAAGCTCTGCTTTAGGTTTGTATTTGCTTAGGTCTATCTCTGGTTCTTCCTCTTTTATGAGTGATAGATGCTGGATGATTGTACCCTTTGCCAGTTTTCTGTTTATGGCTAATTTTATGAGTGTTTCAGACTTTTCTATGAGATTTTTTGTCTTTATATGTGTCGGTGTGACATAGACTGAGTGAGAGGGCTTACCAGCTTTGATGTTGGCTACTTCTTCTTCTATTTTCTCTTTTTCTACCACACCACCCAAGTTGGAGATATGTTTTTCACACATAGAATCAAAAACATCTTCACCCAAAGACGCTACCATCTCACCCGCCTTCACTGAAGCCATCTTGATGCGGTCATCTATGTGTAGTATGAGAGGGTCTACACGCAATGCCATGGGATTTAGTCCAAGCAGACTCAGCCCTTCTATGCTTTTGATACGTGATAGAGCCACATATCCCTGCCCTACTTCAAAGGTCTTACTTAAGTCTATTTGTGCGGCGTCTAATGTCATCCCTTGTGACTTATGGATGGTAATCGCCCATGCCAGACGTAGTGGCACTTGTGTGACGGTAGCCGTGACTTTACCACTGTCATTCTCTAGCGACCACTCTTCTCTCTCTAGCTTTATCTTTTTTCCATCTGTGGTGATGACAATGGGCATCTTGTCTATGGGGCTGAAGCTCTGGACAATGCCAGTGGTACCATTGACATACTCTCCCTCTGGACTGTTTTTGATGAAGATAACTAAGGCACCTTTTTTGAGCCGTAGCTCCTCTAAAACCAATGAAGATTTGAAGATTTTATCTATATTTTTTGCAGAGCCTTTAGACTCATAGACAAAAAGCTTCTCTTCTCCCTCTAGCTTGTCCAGTTCTGCTAGATTGATACGATCAACGTCTGCATTGTGGGTGTAAAGTTGTGTGATTTTACTCTCACTAGACAAACTCACATTCATACGGGCTTTAAGTGCTTTGTTTGTCTTGTCAGAAATATCTCCTGAGCGTATGTCATCAAGTACTTCTATGAGTCTATTGTCATCTTGTCTAAACTTCTCTTCAAGGTAACAAGTCTGAAGCTCCAGAGCCTTCCAAGATGGCGACTGCCATGCAAAGCGTTTATCCTTTGGTTCTTTGCTTACCGGTGGTAACTGAAAGAAATCACCAGAAATTATCACCTGCACCCCACCAAAAGGTGCATCAAGTCCTTTAAACCCACGCAACACCAAATCCATAGAGCTAAAAAGTGCAGGAGAAACCATAGAAATTTCATCAATGATGAGCAGTTTAAGCTTAGAAAAACGTGTCTTTAGATACTTCTTTTCCATGAGGGATTCCACATATCCTTCATCTATACTCTCACGTATACCCAAAGCAAAAAAAGAGTGTATCGTCTGCCCACCCAAATGTGAAGCTGCTATTCCCGTAGGTGCTACGATAGTAGGGTACACCCTACGCTCTTTTAGATATTGCGTATAAAGATTCAATAGATAGGTCTTCCCAGTCCCTGCCGAACCTGTGATGAAGACATTTTTACCTGATTTGAGTATGTTTAGTGCTGTGGTTTGTTTCATGGTGTTTGCATCAAAACATTGTATAAAAAAGAGCTCATACGATAGATTATTATACTGCTTTGAGCAAGTCAGCTATCTGCTTACTGCCCTCTTTTTCTACAATGCCCATGAGTCCTTCGCTTACTGTAGACAAATTGGCATCTAACAAAGAGAGGACTTTTTTTTCGTCTATCTCTCCTTCTCTCATGAGCCATGCTAGGTTTTTTTCTACCAAGAATTGTGCATTGTGGTATTGATGGTCTGAGGCAGCATAGGGGTAGGGAATATAGAGTGTGGGCAATGCCGTGGCACTAAGCTCCCAAAGTGTTGATGCTCCTGCTCTTGCA
>QNZW01000098.1 GCA_003978375.1 Sulfurovum sp. | reverse complement strand
GATATGCCTCCTTAGTCAATTGTTTATATCATTTTAAAAAGTATCTCTAAATAGATACACACAAGCTAAGTATAATAAGAAAGATGTGTAATATGTGTGTATTTAGACTAAAAAATACTATAGATATACAAATTGTGAATGCACTTTATTGCAGCACAAATATATGAATTTTAGAAAAGAGATAGAAAGAAGATAAATACCCCCAACAAGAAGTTAAGGGTGAGAAAAGATTATTTATTGCATTTTCCAGCACTACATTTTCCATTAGCAGCACATTTTTTAGTCATTTTTTTTGTTTTGCATTTGTTACCTGAAGCACATTTTCCATTAGCGGCACATTTTGTATTTACTTTGGCATCATTGCTTTGTGTACATCCTGTAAATCCTACCATAGCGAAGCCAATCAAAGCTGTTAATACTAATTTTTTCATTTTTTATCTCCTGAATATTTAATTTGACGTTAGAGTATATTGATATATGTGTGTAATAACTGTGTAATGTTTTTACACTTAAAGTACACAAAGAGAGTCTATGCTATGATTGCTTAATATATGGTAAAGGTATAAACCTAAATTATGCATGAGTCTATTGTGTAATTTGAGGTAAGCAATTGATACAAAAGGTAAATAGATACCATGATACAACGTAGACAATTTTTATTATTTAGCTCTTTTTTAGGGATGGCATCTTGTCTTAAAGCAAAAGAATTAAGCCAATTTGAAAAAGATTTCATTCAGGTTGAGACGATTATTGAAGCAGTCCAAGAGCATATGTTTCCACAAAAGAGTAAAATTCCTTCGGCAAAAGAGATGAAAAGCACGCAGTTTTTATTTGCTACTGTTGCACATAAAAGTTTTGACAAAGACATTAGGGCTTTTGTCTTGGAGGGAGCAAAAGAACTAAGAGATAGAGAAAATGGACGTTTCGTATCTATGACGCATAAAGAAAAAGAAGAAGCATTAAGAGCATACGAAAATACAAATTATGGAAGTGCTTGGCTTTCGCGTATAATGACTCTAACCATGGAAGGAATGTTTGGTGACAGTATTTATGGATCAAATATAAAAGAAAAGGGATGGAAGGCATTGCAATCTTATGGTGGAAAGCCTAGACCTACAAAACGGTATTTGGCATCATGAAGTATGATGTAGTCATCGTAGGATCTGGGGCAAGTGGAGGAGCAGTAGCCTATCGTTTATGTAAAGCAGGGTACAAAGTAGCGATGTTGGAAAAAGGCAAACTCATTAAGCGTAATGCATTTTCTAAAGATGAAATTGCCTATTGTCGTCGTGATTTGGTTACCCCTAATCTTTTTGAGGAATATCATATCATAGAAGAGAAGATTGATGGCAAGTGGGTAAGTACACCTACCTATGAATCTGGTTGGAGTTTTTGGAATGGCAATATAGTCGGAGGTTCTTCTAATTTTATGTCTGGAATGTTTCATCGTCTACATCCAGATGATTTTAGGCTTAAAAGTAAATATGGAGAGATTAAGGGAGCAAATGTTGTGGATTGGCCTATCTCATATGAAGATTTGGAACCCTATTATGATTTGGTCGAGGAGCTTGTGGGAGTCTCTGGAGAGTACAAAAAACACAAGTATGAACCACCACGAAGTAGAGCAAATTTTACACAGCCACCTACCAGCGAAAATGCTGTGGTAAAATTACTTGATAAAAGTTGCAAGCGTTTAGGTATTACGTCATTGGTGACGCCTAGGGCTATTTTATCTCGCAATAAAGATAATCGCAATGCGTGCTATTATTCTAATTTTTGTGGGAGTTATGGATGTAGCTCAGGAGCAAAAAGTAGCTCTCGTGAAGCACTTATCAAACCAGCACTAGCAACAGGAAACTTGACATTGCTCACGCATACACACGTTAAGTCATTGCATACCCATAAAAAAGATAGCGTAGAGAGTGCAGTATGCATCGATACCATTACAGGAAAAGAGAGAGAGATTAAAGGAAAAATTTTTGTAGTAGCTGCACAAGCACATGAAAGTGTAAGGCTATTGTTTAATTCTGCAAACAAATATTATCCTGATGGATTGGCAAATAGTTCTGGAGAGCTTGGTAAAAATCTGCTATTTTCTGGTGGTGGCTCAGGACAAGGAGAACTCCATCAAGACAGTCTTAAAGAGATAACGTTTGAAGCACTTATGCAGACAGGGTTGTTTATTAATCGTTCTGTATTGGATTGGTATTTTGTAGACCATTGGTGGGAAGGCAAATTCAAAGGAGGATCTGTTGAATTTATGTTTGAACATCAAAATATTATCTCTCGTGCTAATAAAAACAATGAAAAAGAGGGAAAACTTATTTGGGGAGAAGCATTGGGAGAACATCTTGTACAACGTTTTACAAAGCAAAAAAGTATTCGTTTTGAGATTTTTAATGATTGGTTGCCTAACGATAACTGTTTTGTGCATGTAGATAAAACCCATAAAGATAAATATGGTATGCCTGTAGGAAAATTACGTATTGAGGGACACCCACAAGATATAAAGGTGGGAAAATATATTGCAAAAAAATGTGAAAAAATACTTAAAAAAATGGGCGCAAAAAATATTTATTCTTCTATTTCATCTGCTGCATCACAAAATTTAATAGCAGGAGGATGTCGTTTTGGTAGTGATCCTAAAACGTCTGTACTCAATAAATATTGTCAAGCTCATGATGTTTCAAATCTTTATGTAGCAGATGCGAGTTTTATGCCTACAGGGGGTTCTGTAGCAT
>QNZW01000206.1 GCA_003978375.1 Sulfurovum sp. | reverse complement strand
ATGGAAATCCCTGTGGCTGCTAAAAAATGTGGATATTGTGGAGAGATACAATAACACTTATTTCCCACCTACAATCTAATTTGTGGTGGGTCAAAAACGTATCTTAATTATTTCAAATTATTTTACTTCATTCTATAATAACTTTTGTCATTTGCAAATTTTACAGATTCTTTTGTAGTACTTGTTATGTTAAGCGAAAAGCATGAGAGGTGTGAGTAAGAGTGATAAAAGTAATTTTTTCAAAATAAATTCCAATATTTTTCTAGTGCATAGTAGCTACACATTCAAAAGTGTATAATCATTTTATGTAAAACATGTGTACTGTAAAGGAGTGTTATGTTTAAAAATCTATTTGGGGAGATTTCGGTACTTTTTTCTTATCCGAAGCATCTTATTATTTTGGTTGCACGGCTTGTTATCGCGTATGGGTTTGCCAAACCTGCTTTAATGAAACTCAGTGATATGACAGACACAGCTCAGTGGTTTGCAAGTATGTCTATCCCTTTTCCTACGTTTACTGCTTATTTGGTATCAGGTATTGAGACGATGGGAATTATTGCTTTGATACTTGGTCTGTTTACCCGTGTCTTTTCTATTTTGCTCTCCTTTGTCATGATAGGAGCAATGTTTTTTGTGCATGGTAGTCATGGATTTTCTGTAGCATCTAACGGGATTGAAATCCCTCTTTATTATATGATATTTCTTTTTATCTTTGCTAGTTTTGGTGGAGGAAAGTATGCATTAGATAATTTATTATTTAAGGATGGTAATGATGAATAATGATATATTTTTTGCAAATTTACCACTTTTTACAGCAGACTGGAGTATACTTCTAAAAGTAATGGCAGTGGTTGTGTTGCTTGTGTTTGTGGCAATATTCATTTATGATAGATTTGTACAGCGTAAAAACCAACTTCTCATTAACTATCCGCTTATAGGGCGTATGCGTTATCTTTTCTATGCATTACGTGGTCCCATGCGCCAGTACTTTGGTGATGAGACTTTTTATGATTCCTTTGAAAAATTACAGTGGATCAACAAAGTAGCAGCCAATAAAAGCCCCTATCTTTCTTTTTCTCTTACCCAGCCTTATGGAAATCAAAAAATACTTTTTCATCATGCGAATTTTGTAAAAGAGGTATCTGAGGTGCAACAGGAATTTTCTGTGACATTTGGTAAAGAGAGAAAAATACCTTTTGTAAGCTCTAGTATCATTGGGCGTTCTGCTATGAGTGATGGAGCTATCTCTCCAGAGGGCACACGTGCCTTTTCTATAGGAGCATATAAAGGTAGATTTCCTATCAATACAGGTGAAGGGGGACTGACTTCCAACTTCTTGGCTTCACTCAATGTAGAAGACTGTAACTGTACGGATTATCTTGAGATAAAAGAGGGTACTTGGTTTGCTAAAGGTGTCTACAAAGTATTGCGTTTATTGACAAATAAAGAAGTTTCTCAACGTGTTTACCGTAAGATGGTTGTCCGTCAAAATGACAGAGGTTCATTTATATTTGACAATATTAAATTGCTCTATTTTCGTATCGATTGGAATCAAGAGTTAAAATTTTTCCCACAAACTGTGCTAGATAATATTCCTGATATTATCTTCCAAATGGGATCAGGTCTCTATGGTGTACGTGACAAAGAGGGTAATTTTGACCCTATACGTTACCAAAAGGTGATGCGCTTTGCCAAGATGACTGAGATCAAACTTGCCCAAGGTGCCAAACAGACAGGAGGAAAACTCCTAGCATCTAAAGTCAGTGATGATATTGCATACTATAGAGGTATTCCTGCACATGAAAATCTCATAAGTCCCAATAGGTTTCCCTATGCTACAGATATGGAGACTTTTTTTGATTTTATCTCTAAGCTACAAGAGCTGTCAGGTAAACCTGTAGGATTTAAAATAGTCCTATCAAAAAAAGAAAACTTTGAAATCTATGCCAAAGCACTCAAGACACGAAAAGAATCAGGCAAAAGTATCGCAGATTTTCTCACTATCGACGGTGGTGATGGTGGCTCTGCGACTGCACCACTAGAGATGATGTCCAAAATAGGACTTCCTTTACGAGAAGCATTAGATATGGTAGTTGATGTACTTGAATCTTATGGTTTAAGAGATGATATTAAGATTATTGCAGCAGAAAAAGTGCTCACACCTGATGATGTGATAGAGATACTTTGTCATGGTGCAGACTTCATTAATATTGCAAGAGGATTCATGATATCTGCTGGGTGTATCCGTGCTAGAGAGTGTTCAGGTGCAGGTGGACGTAACTGTCCTATAGGACTAGCCACGATGGATAAGGCTAAACGAAGTAAATACCTTGTTCTTCAAAAAGCACAACATATAGCCAATTATCATAATGAGTTGATACATGGGGTGCAGGCATTACTTGCTGTGATGGGTAAAAATGATATTTCAGAACTTTCAATGAAAGATTTAGTTAGAGTAGCCAAGATAGATACAAAGCAATAATAATAACTCAAAGAGTGTGGTGGAGTCTATATAGTTGAAATTGTGTTTTCTTTTAGTGGGCTAAAGCCCACTATATCGTTATGAAAAGTTATTTAACTCTGCAGAGACTTTATGTATCTTATTTTGTGCATCTTCAAGTGCTTGTCTATTTTCTGTGATGACTGCCTCAGGGGCATTGGCAACAAATTTTTCATTGTTTAACATACCGTTTAGTTTTTGTATCTCTTTTTCTAGTTTCTCTTTTTGGCGTGTAAGTTTTGTGATAATAGGGGTCATGTCTATCTCA
>QNZW01000197.1 GCA_003978375.1 Sulfurovum sp. | reverse complement strand
TATATTTAAAAGAACACTTGCCATATTTTCAATTGCCCCATCGTATTCATTTAAAGTCTTTTTGACATAGGCATAACGCTCATTGAGTGTACTACGAATGTAATGATCCATATCTTCTGCCATTTTTTCACTGTAGTCTGTACTCACTGCACCAGCACCTAAAAATGAATTTTGAGAGCGTGAAAGTACCATAAGTCCTGCTACATCAGTCATACCATATACTGATATCATGTCTTTGAGTATAGCCGTTGCACGGTCAAGGTCATTTCCTGCACCTGTACTTATCTCACCTATAAATACCTCTTCTGCAGCACGACCACCAAGAAGCACATCGACTTCAGCCAAAAGCTCATGTTTTTGTTTTAAAAATCTATCTTCGTCATCGGGGAGGTGTAAGGTATATCCCAATGCACCAAGTCCTCTAGGGATAATAGAAACTTTAGTCACACGTGTAGCACCTTTGGTAAGTTCTGCGATAAGCGCATGACCACTTTCATGGTAGGCAACGATTTTTTTCTCTACTTCTGAGATTTTACGATTTTTCTTTTCTAGTCCTACAAAAGAACGTTCTATCGCTTCAAGTAGGTCTGATTGCTCTATCTCTTTTTTATTAAAACGTCCTGCAAGAAGAGCCGATTCGTTGATGATATTTGCCAAGTCTGCACCTGCGAGTCCTGCTGTTTGTTTGGCTACGACTTTTAAGTCCACAGTAGAGGCTAATTTTACGCCTTTAGAGTGTACTTTAAGAATGGCTAAACGTCCATCATAATCTGGCTTGTCTACCAACACTTGTCTGTCAAAACGTCCTGCACGAAGCAAGGCGGCATCTAGGGTTTCTGGTCTATTGGTAGCAGCAAGTACAATGACAGGTGTGCCTTTGCCAAAGCCATCCATCTCTGCTAAGAGTTGGTTGAGGGTTTGTTCTCTTTCATCATTGCCACCCATTTGACCTCCACTTGCACGGCTCTTACCAATGGCATCTATCTCGTCTATAAAAATGATAGAAGGTGCTTCTTTTTTAGCTTGTGCAAATAAGTCACGAACACGACTCGCACCAACACCCACAAACATCTCAATAAAAGCTGAACCACTTACAGAGAAAAATGGCACAGATGCTTCTCCAGCAACTGCTTTAGCAAGAAGGGTTTTACCTGTTCCTGGAGGGCCTACCAAGAGCAATCCCTTGGGAATTTTGGCACCAAGTTCCATATAACGCTCTGGAAATTTAAGAAAATCGACAATCTCTTTGACTTCATCTTTTGCCTCTTCTACCCCTTGGACATCAGAAAATTTTGTATCAGGTTTTTCAGAGTTAATGAGTTTATCTGCTTTCCCAGCACCTAAAATGCCACCACCCATACCTTTGCTCATTTTTTTAGCCAAAAATATCCAAATACCAAAGAAAATAAGAATAGGGAGTAAAGAACTTAGAAGCTCAGACATAAGTCCACCACCCATAACTCCCTCATAAGAGATATTTTTTTCTTCTAAAAGAGGAATAAGATCTTTATCGTAGGTAGGTACATTTTGTGCGACATAGCGAATTTGTCTTCCATTATGATCGGCTATGGCTTCTACCGTTGTAGGGGTCAATTTAACAGAAGTGATACTCCCTTTTTCTATCTGTGCTTTTATCTCTGAGTATTTGACCGATTTGGTTTGTATAATACCACTTCGATTTTGTATCATATTCCCTAAGCCTTGATTGGCATCACCAATAAATGTTTTAAATAAAAAAATAATAACTATAGCAAATATCGCAAATGCCAATAAAGGATTATTATTGAAAAAATTATTGTTATTGTTATCTTGTTGGTTCTTATTTTGATCTGACATCAACTTCCTTTTGTTGTACTGGTTATTTTGTATAGATAAGTGTTACCCATTCATCTATTTGTATTCGTTTCTCAAGTGTGAGATTTGCATAGGCTTCACGTACTATGTTCTCTTTCTTGTCTAAGATACCTGAAAGTATAAGGTATCCACCCTCTTTAGTAACATTTTTTAACGCTTTGGCTAAAAAACGAAGAACATCAGGGATAATATTTGCTATGACTATATCATAATTCTCTTTAGTTTTATCGACAGAACCTTCCCAAAGTGCATGATATGTCTCATGATTTAAAGCAAAATTTTCCTTTGTGTTTATTATAGAAACAGGATCTGTGTCACACAAATCTATGTGTGCTTTTAATTTTTTACACGCTAAACCTAAAATACCCGAACCACATCCTACATCTATCACCTTGTCTTGCTCTTTTACATACGTACTAATGGCTTCAAGACAAGCAAACGTAGTAGGATGGTGTCCAGAACCAAAGGCAAGTGCAGGATCTATCTTGATATTGATAAAGTCTTGCTTTGCTTCATACCAAGAAGGAAAAATATAAAATTTTCCTACTTCAACAGGTTGTACAGAATCTTGATATTGTTTGACCCAATCTTTGTTCTCTTTTTCTTGAAGGGTATACTCTATTTGTATACTGTTGTCTAAAGTATGCATAAAAGATACAAGAGAATCTTTAACGGAAGTTAAATCAGATTCACTTCGTACAATAATCTCTCCCTCTCCTAGTTCAATACCTTCATCGGTAGTATTGGCTAAAAAATCAGCGACAAATTCTATCAATTCATTGTTAAGTGTGATGGTGAGTTCATAGTACTTATCTTGCATGGCTCACCTTAAAGGCATCTGCCAAATCTAGAGTACCTTCATAAAATGCCTTGCCTACGATTGTGCCATCAATACCAGCATCTATCAGAGCATGAATATCTTTCAT
>QNZW01000204.1 GCA_003978375.1 Sulfurovum sp. | reverse complement strand
CAAGTTTGATTTTGGTCAATGTATAACATATATCTTTTGGTTAATATGAGCTAAAAGGAGGCTGTATTGAAAAGATTATTCCATCCTGTTGCCATTACATTATATGTGGTGTTGTTTATTATTTCGTTACCATTTATACTTCCTGATAAAAGTACCAAAATGTATACCGATGCACAATTAAGACAAGTGGCACTCTCTCATAATATGCTTCCTGTGCCTAAAACGTATGATGCTTTACTTAAAGTAGTAAATACCCCAAAAAATCCTATAACTAGAGAAAAGATAGCGTTAGGTAAAAAACTCTTTTTTGATACCTTATTGTCACAAGATAAAAGCATTTCATGTGCTTCATGCCACTTATTAAAAGAGGGTGGTGATGATAATTTACCTACGGCTATAGGATATTTAGGACAAGAAAATCCTTTTCATTTAAATTCGCCCACAGTGCTCAATGCAGCATTAGCAAAATCAGAGTTTTGGGATGGACGTGCCAAAGATGTAGAAGCACAAGCTGCAGGTCCAATACAAGCACCTTTTGAGATGCATATGACACCTAAAGAAGTAGAACAAAGACTAAAATTGGTACCAAGCTATGTAACTTCTTTTCGTAAAATATTTGGAGCAGATATAACATTTGAAAATGTACGTAAAGCCATAGGAGCATATGAGCGAACACTTTTGACACGTGGAAGCTATGATGATTTTTTAGAAGGCAATGATGAGGCTATCAGTCCTGCAGCAAAACGAGGGTTGGCACTGTTTATCTCCAAAGGGTGTAAGGGGTGCCATACTGGTATGAGTGTAGGTGGACAGAGTATACAGAAATTTCCATTGCGTTCTTATCTTTCTGAGTATATTGGATTGTTGTTTCAAAGAGAGTCCATTTCCTTTTGAAAACAAAGGAGGTTTTCTTGGGCATGATGGTAGCTTACGTTTCCGTGTGCCTATCTTACGTAACATTACAAAAACAGCACCCTATTTTCACAATGGTGCTGTAGACAAGCTAGAAGAAGCAGTAGGTATCATGAGTAAGTACCAAATTGGTGATGAATTTACACCAAAACAGATAGATGATGTGGTAGCATTTTTGAAGACTTTAGAGGGAGAATTGGTCGAGTATTGATATAGGAAGGGGGTATCCCTAGCAATACCTACGCGCTTTAAATCTTTACCCTTTTTTTCGTAAGTACAATAAACTTTGTAGCTCCCTCATCTGTAATGCCAAGCTTTTTAGCTGCTTTTGGATTGACCAGATGATACCCAAACTCCAAAATGACAATATCTCCTTGTCGAAGTACTGTATCATAGGTAACTTGGCGTGTTTCAAGTGCTTTTATGAGGGTATCTTTTAGTACTTCATTGGCTAGCCAAGGCATAGCAGGTTTACCGTCTTTTCCAATGATTTTTATGAAAGATTGTGTTTTGAGTGGGATGATTTTACCCTCTCTTTCTATGCTCACTTTGAGTTGGTTTAAGCGTAAAGGTTGAGGAAAGAGGGTGTGAATGGCTTTATTTTGAATATTGACTACAAATCCATTTTTATTTTTATCTATAGAGAGTTCAATGTATCTAGAAAGTCTTGTAGGTGTGTCGTTATGTATGCTGTGTCCATGAAATGCATGGGTGTTACTTTGTTTTTGGTTGGCTAGACTTCCTTTGACTTGAGGCATATGACAACTGATACAGGTCTCTTTAGATTTTCCTTGTTTGATTTCCATATCACACACAGAAAAAGCATTGCCATTTTGTTTATGTGAATGACAGCCCATGCACATATTTCCATTATAGAAATTTTCATTGCCATAGTCTATGTCATGGTAGGGTGACCCACTCGCAGTAGTGAACAATCCAAATAAATGATGCGTCTCTTTAAAGATTATTTTTTGACCTTTTAATTCTTTATTTGCTGAATAGAAGTATTTTTCTTTTTTTGTCAAAATATTTTTGTTGGCTTTGGTATGTTTTTCAATACTTTCTATCTTGTGACATTGTTGGCAAGAGATCGGCTCGGTTTGTTGTATTTCATTTTTTGCAAGTTTACTTTTTCCTGAAAGTAAATGATGGTCAGAAGGCGTATGGCATTTGGCACATTTGTAATTGTTTTGAAGTTTATCAGGATGTTTGTCCCATACAGCTTTATGGACAGGATCTTTAAATATAGAAGATTTTGCATGCATGGAGTGTTGGTATTCTGCAAAAATAGCAGGATGACATCTTTTACACGTCGTATTTTCAAGGGTAGCATAAGTTTGTGTTCCTGCGAACAATAAAAATAAGATAAATTTTAACATAGTGTATATATCCTTTTTATTATTGTATTGCTAATAAAATGTTTTTATCTTGTTCTAAATCAATTTTATATCCTTTATAAATTGTTATTATCTTTTATTAAGCGAATGGAAGGATAGATTTGTGAGAGTGTCATTAACTTTTGTGCTGATTGTTTTGTTTTGTTTTTCTTTTATCTCTGCAAAGGAGAATGAAAAAAACGAAGGTAAAAAAGTATTTGAAACCTATTGTTGGGGATGTCATCACCAAACTGCTATGGCTTTTGGTCCTTCGTTTTCTGCCATCGCATCACAAAGAACAGCACAAGAGATAGAGGCAATGATTGCAAACCCTGAGGGTGTTTCCAAAGTATTGGGTTATAAACGCAATGCCATGCCAACGCTCAAGTTAAAGCCAGAAGAACTTAGAGCGATTACAGCATATATTTTATCGTTTGGAAGCATCAGCGATGAAGACAATACAAGTAAAAAAGAAGATAATAAAACAATCACAAAAAAGTCGTATCCTAATATTGCCACGGTCAAGGAGATACACTAATGTTTAGAATATCTAACTTACTTAAATCTGTCATAGAAGAAAAACCTGCACGTGTCCTTGATGGAAGTATTGCTATTTGGAACTTCACCAATCGTTGCAATCTCTCTTGTTTGCATTGTTACTCCAAAGCAGACTTGGATGCAGTAGATACACTCACGACCGATGACATTATGGATACCTTGCCAAAGCTTAAAGCAAATGGTATCAAATTTCTTATCTTTTCAGGGGGAGAACCTTTGACGAGAAAAGATATCTATAAGATAGCTGCACAATGCAAGGCATTGGGTATCGTAACCTATCTTTCAACAAACGGTTTATATGTTAAAAAAAGTAATGCCCAACAGATTTTAGATACCTTTGATTATATAGGAATTAGCATTGATGGTAGTGAGGAAGTACATGATAGGTTTCGTGGACTAGAGGGTTCTTTTAAGGAGTCCATGAAAGCAGTTGATTTGCTCAATAGTTATGGTCAAACCAAAGTAGGTATACGTTTTACTCTCACCAAAGATACCTATGATGATTTGCAGTTTATTTTTGAACTTGCCCAGAGGCATCATATCCCTAAAATTTATATCTCTCACCTTGTTTATAGTGGAAGAGGATTAGAAAATTTAGAGATGGATTTGAGTAAAGAACAGCGTATAAAGGCAGTAAATTACATCATAGATAAAGCATTTGAGTATTATGAAAACGGTACAGATATTGAAATAGTCACTGGCAATATGGAGATGGATGCTATACTCTTTTATTATAGATTTGAAAATAGATACCCAGATTATGCAGCTGAGATTAAAAAACGACTCATTGATTGGGGTGGAAACTCTGCAGGACGAAAACTACTCAATATAGATAG
>QNZW01000184.1 GCA_003978375.1 Sulfurovum sp. | reverse complement strand
CAAACAATCACTTTACCGTTTTCGTGGTGGAGTGGAAGCATTATTTGATAAGGTGGCAGAGGACTATGGGGTAGAGATACTGCCGATGGATACCAATTATCGTAGTAGTAAAAATGTGGTAGAACAGGTGAATCATTGGTTTGATGGTATTATGAAAGGGTATGTGCCACAAAAGAGTAGAGAAGGTGCTTCTGAGGGTTATGTGGAAGTGGTGGAGTCTGAAGAGCTGATAGAAGAGGCAGTCATACAAGCTAAGAGACTATTGGACTTGGGTATCCATGTAGATGATATTGCTTTTTTAGTCAGTACCAATAAAGATGGACAAACCCTGCAAGAGGCTTGTCAGATAGCAGGAATAGAAACATTACTTAAAACCTCTTCGTCTTTGAAAAATATACCAAAAATTGCGGCACTAGTAAGTATGATGGAATATCTATTTTTTAGAGAAAATATAGATGCACAAGCAATGCTTAATCAAGTAGGTAAAAGGCTTACTGAAATAGATATATCTTGGTTTTCTACTTTTATGTCTCCTTTGCAGGTGCTAGATAGACTGGTACGAGAATTTGGGTATTTTGATGAAGATTTAAATATACTGAAGCTTTTAGAGTTTGCTTCACATTTTTTAGATATACCTACATTTATAGAAGAGTTTGAGACTTCGAACATCACTGTGGCTTCAAATACAGTACATGGGGCAAAGATTATGACCATACATGGCTCCAAAGGGCTAGAGTTTGAGTATGTCATACTCTTAGATAAGCTGACCCGTAAAAATGCTGATAAATCGGCATTGCTGTATCATTACGATGATACGTTGTACATCGATACAATATTTTATCGTATGAGTGGCAGAGAAAATTTTGATGAGAGCTATGCAAACATCATAGAAGCGCGTAAAGTATCTTCAGCTAAAGACAGTATGAATGTACTCTATGTAGCACTTACACGTGCCGTTGAAGGCATGATAATACTTCGTAAACCTAAAGACTCGATATTTGATGCTTTAGGCATGGAAGTGATGCGTATAGGAGAATTAAAACAGCGTAGGGTGTGTTTGCCAACGCACCAAATAAATAAAAAACAAAATATAACTCTCACAAACTACGGTACACAAGAGACACCCAAAAATGAAGAGATAGAAGAAAAAGACTATGATGCCATACTTTTTGGTACGGCTTTGCATTATGCGTTAGAGATGTTGGGTGACTTTAATGAAGAGAGTTTGCACAATGCCATGATAGCAGTGCAAAATAGATTTGGGCAACAACTCAAACAAGATACACTCCAAGCAATAGAAAAACGTGTGAATAGACTTATTGGTGATGAAGCATTTCAAACGTTGTTAGAGGGTGCTACTATGCACAAAGAACAGTCCCTCTCTTATGAGGGTGAATTAAAGCAGATAGATTTACTCTTGGAGTATGAAACGTACAATCTAGTAATAGACTATAAAAGTTCTAAAAAATATGGACTTAAACATCAAAAACAAGTGGCGTACTATAAACAGGCAATCGCTGATATTACAGGAAAAAGAACTGAGGGGATGATTGTCTATCTTTTGGATGACTTGATAGACATTTATACGCTTTAAAATGTGCTATAATAATCAAAAATAAAAAGGTGTTACGATATGCGATTGAGTGATAAGCAACATCAAGCCATTAAAAAATATTTTTTAGAAGTATTTAAAGAAGGACAAATATATCTTTTTGGTTCTCGTACAGATGAGCATAAAAGAGGTGGAGATATTGACCTCTATATACAAACAGAAAATAAGAAAAACCTTATGCACAAAAAAGTAAATTTTCTCATTAAATTAAAAAGAGAAATAGGGTTACAAAAAATAGATGTGGTTTTTGACAAAGGCTTAGATAGGGCGATAGACAAAGTAGCAATGCAAGAGGGTATTCGCCTATGAGCGAGACTATAGCGTCAATCTTTGAAATGATTGATATGATGATAGAAAATGCAACTATCGATTACGATGCATTACAAGAAAAAGTGATAGATGCATCTTTCTTTGCCGATTATAATAATACAAGAATAGTTAATAGCTTTTTGTTTAACTTTTCAAAACTTCAAGATAAGATAGGTGCAAAACTTTTCAAAACAGTGCTTTATGAGCTTAAAGAGATAGACAGTTATTCGCTTACGATGATAGATGTACTACATAAACTTGAAGCATTGGAAATCTTGGACACTACAGAATCATGGGATAGATTAAGAGAGGTTAGGAATATTTTAGCACATGAATACCCTTTTGATGTAGAAGAACGTATTGAAAACATAGATTTGGCTATGGAGGGATTTGTGATATTACAAAAAATATATGCTAGGTTAAAATCAAAAGTCTAATAATTTACTTATTAAACTTAAACAAAACTGAATTTAAATAAATTTTAAGGTTAAGTAGGTACAATCCGTCCACAAAAGAGCGCAAGCTTATACTAACAAGGACAAATTCATGAAAATGACAAAGGTACTTAAACCTGCTGAAGTGACACGTGACTGGGTTTTGATAGATGCAGAAGGTAAAACTTTTGGTCGTATCTTAACTGAGGTAGCAACACTTCTTAGAGGTAAACATAAACCATCATTTACACCTAATGTTGATTGTGGTGACTACGTGGTGATTATCAACGCTGAAAAAGCAAAATTCTCAGGCACAAAACTAGAGCAAAAAGAGTACTCACTCTGGATACTTTGGTTCAACCAAGAGTAAAAAACTTGACAATATGTTAGAAAACCATACTGAAAAACTTTTCAGATTGGCAGTAAGAGGTATGCTCCCTAAAACAACTTTAGGTAGAGCAATGCTTAAAAAACTTAAAGTGTATGCAGGTAGCGAACACCCACATACAGCACAAATCAATAAGGAAGCGTAACCATGGCTACATTTTATGCAACAGGAAAAAGAAAAGCAGCTATTGCTAAAGTTTGGATGACTCCAGGTAATGGCGAGATGCTTATCAATGGTAAAACACTTGACCAATGGTTAGGTGGACATGAAACACTTAAAATGAAAGTAAGACTTCCACTTGAGCTTACTAAGCAATTAGACTCTATGAACATTAAAGCAACGACACTTGGTGGTGGTTACTCTGCACAAGCTGATGCTTTAAAGCATGGTATCACTAAAGCGTTGGTAGAGTTCGAACCAACATTTAGAGCTATTCTTAAGCCAGAAGGTCTTCTTACTCGTGACTCTAGAGTTGTTGAGCGTAAGAAACCAGGTAAGAAAAAAGCAAGACGTTCTCCACAGTTTTCAAAGCGTTAATGCTTCTTC
>QNZW01000073.1 GCA_003978375.1 Sulfurovum sp. | reverse complement strand
GCAATTCAGGCGGAGCTACTTAAAGCCGACCCCTATAGCTACACCTTTGTCCATATCAATTATATCATATTGGATTTTAGGTACAATTTATCAAAATAATTAGTTTTAGATAATCGCTTTATCTCTTGCTAATTTTAATGATAGACCCTAAAGGAAATGGATGTTAAAAGAAAAATTTTTAACACAGTTAATAGCAGAAGATATTGGTAGGGGTGATTTATTTTCACGTATAAGTACTGCTAAACCTATACGAGCCTATATTGTCGCAAAGAGTGATGGGGTATTTGCAGGAGAAGCATACGTTGAGCGTATTGCAAAGATGTATGATTTGTCTTTAGTATGGGAAACTCAAGATGGAAAAAGATTTAAAAAAGGAGAGAAACTTTTGTTTATCTCTGGTGATTCTAAGACAATTCTTTCTTTAGAACGTTCCATTTTAGATATGGTACTTCACGCAAGTTCTATTGCTACCTTAACAGCACAATATGTAGATATGATTAAAGACACCAATGTGAAGTTGCTTGATACGAGAAAGACCAGACCTCTTCTTCGTGAATTTGAAAAGTATGCAGTGCGTTGTGGAGGGGGCATGAATCACCGTATGGGATTAGATGATTGCTTAATGCTTAAAGACACCCATTTGCAAACCATTGATGATTTAGATACTTTTATGAAAGAGGTACGCCAAAAAATACCTTTTACAACCAAAGTAGAAATAGAGTGTGAGAGTTTAACAATGGCAAAAAAAGCCATGCAAGTAGGGGCAGATATTGTGATGTGTGATAATATGCAAATAGATGAAATCAAAGAAGTAGTAGCGTACCGAAATACACACTATGCACATATTTTAATAGAAGCAAGTGGAAATGTGACACTACATACGATAAAAGAGATCGCCACCACTGGTGTAGATGCAATTAGTTCGGGGGCTATTATTCATCAAGCCAATTGGATTGATTTATCTATGAAAGTTGAGGAATCAAAGTAACATATAGGTAACACAATTTCGTTAGAATGAGAATAGCAAAGTGAAAGGTACTCATGCATCAAATAGATCTTCCTTATATGGAAATAAAAAAGAAAATAGAAAATGCTAAAGCGATTACTATCCTTTCTCATCTTAATCCAGACGTAGATGCATTAGGTACAGCCTTAGGTATCTATGCACTTTTGCATAACAATACACAGGCAAAAACAGAAGTAGTCAATGCTTCGAGAGATTTACCAAAAAATCTTGACTTTTTGCCAAATTTTAAAAAAATAAAACACCAAATGGATTATACAGATTCGTTGATTATTGCCTGTGATTGTGGTAGCATAGATAGATTAGGGTTTGATTTAACACACAGAGATATCATTAATATCGATCACCATGAGAGCAATACAGAGTATGGGAGTATTAATGTGGTTTTACCTCAATGTGCTTCTTCTTCGCAGGTTGCTTTTAAACTGTTTAAAAATTTTGTAACCATCAATGCAGAGGCTGCTACTTGCTTTTATGCGGCATTACTTTCTGATACACGGTATTTTACAACATCTTCTGTAAACAAAGAGGTTTTTTCTATTGCTCAATCATTGATTGAATCAGGGGCGAACCCAAGCAATATAGCATATCATATTACACAAAAAAGAGCGTTGAGTTCTTTGCGTATTTTAGAGAAAGCCTTGGCATCATTGTCTTTACATAATGATGCTAAAATTGCAACATTAAAAGTCAGCCAAGCAGATATTATAGCTACAGGTGCTACTATTTCTGATATGGATGGTGTTGTAGATTATGCCAAATCTTTAGTCACTGTAGAGATTGCTGTATTTGCAATAGAACTAGAAGATGGCATACGCATTTCCATACGAAGTAAGGGTAGAGATATATCAAAAGTAGCTATAGCTTTTGGAGGGGGAGGACATAAAGTAGCAGCAGGTTTTACACTGAGGCAATGTGAATTACAAGAAAGTATAGATACAATTTTATTGAAAATAAAAGAATTAGGACTATTAAATGGGAAATAGAAAAGGGAAAACTGGTGGCAGTAAAATAGTCATCATCGTAGTAATGTTAGCGTTATTGGCAGGAGCAGGATATGTTTATACCGCACCTGAATTTGAAAAAGAAGCACCTGTTATACAGAGTGAAAAAGATATATTTTGGAATAGAATAGATCCTCTAAATATTCCTGTATCAGATAATGTTGCTTTAAGTCATTATCAAATTTCTTTAGGTGATGGTACAAAAAGTGTCGTGGTTGCAGAAGGTGATTTTAAAGAAGGAAGTAAAGAGAAAATACTTTTGGTCAATTATCCTAAAAACAACATTTTTGATAAAAAATCAAACCAACTTCAAGCAAAGGTATCAGTAACCGATAGCAGTATGTGGAATTTTTTTAGAGGAAATACAGCAGAAAAAACTATCCACATTAAAGTAGATCATAAACGTCCCAATGTCAATGTACTTGCAAATTCTTATAGCATTACACAAGGAGGAAGTGCTTTGGTTGTTTTCCAAGCAGATGATGAAAACCTAAAGACACTTTATATTGAAGTAGGAGATCAGATATTTAAAGCACAGCCTTATAAAAAAGAGGGTTACTTTGCAGCATTGATTGCATGGCCTTTTAATAAAAAAGAGTTTAATGCAAGAATTATTGCTATCGATAAAGCCAACAATAAACGTACGACTGATATTCCTTTTTATATTAAAAACAAACGTTATAGAGTCTCGTGGATAAAGGTAAAAGATAAATTTATAGATGGGAAAATAACAGATTTGGCGAGCAGTGATCCAGACTATGCAACTATTAGTGATAAATTTGACAAGCTTCGAGCTATCAATGAAACCATGCGTTTAAAAAATGAAG
>QNZW01000179.1 GCA_003978375.1 Sulfurovum sp. | reverse complement strand
AAAATCTGGAAAAAAAATGTTGCTTTTTGACTTTGCTTTTGCCAAATATCTCACGTTTGGTCAACCTTTTATTGTACAATTTGACGCAATGGTTGCATTGACACTCATAAAACACCATATAATAGTAAAAACACTGGGTGTACATGGCTATCTTACAAAAAATAATGAACTCATTATCCCTGCACCTTTTGAAAGTGAAGAGAGCTTGTGGGTGAAGTCACAAAATAAATTTTCTCTCTATAAACAATATCATATAAAAAAAGTAACCATTATTACCATCACCAATAGCTATGAATACTCTATAGAAAAAATAATATTTGAAGCCCTACCTTTTAATGAATGGTCCGTCATTAGTGGAGAGATGCTTATCTCTTAGCATTCACTAAAAAATATTTTATTTCGTCCTAATTTTTTGGCAACATACAGTGCATTGTCTGCACATTGATACAAAGCATATCTTGTGTCGTCCATCTTTCTTATGCTCACACCTATTGACACTGTCACATATCCCAATGGACTACTTTTGTGTTCTATATTCTTATCTTCTATATATTGACGTATTTTTTTGGCATATTGTATGACACCATTCATTGTATTATCATACAAAATCAATCCAAACTCTTCCCCTCCTATACGATAAGGATATGCTTTGTCTGAAGCAAATAATTGTATACAATTTGCTATCTCTTTTAAAGTTTCATCTCCTTGTAAATGCCCATAATAGTCATTATATGGTTTAAAAAAATCAATATCGATAAAAAGTAACCCTACTTCGTCTTGGTTTCGTGCTAAATTTTCACAATTTTGATTAAAGGCTCTTCTGTTAGGTAATCCTGTTAGGTCATCCGTTAAAGCTAGTATTTCTAATTTTTTTTTCAATACTTTTGTGTGTTGGTGTTTGCGCCTCATGGCATAAGCATAATATCCTGTTGATGCTAACAAAAGTCCCAATAAACCTGAAACCATATAGGTTAGCGTATAATCTGTTGTTTCAACATAATTTAATTTATGTGTCCATGCAGACAAAATTTCCTTTTTATAGGAATCTCTAGAAAAATATAAAGTCTTTTTTAAAATATTTTGCAAAATAGGTTTTTCTTTAATCACGCCAATAGAAACAAATCCCTTTTCATTAATTTTTTCAACAATATTAAATATGCTATATTTTTTTGTTGCTAAAAAATTAATAGCTGAAGCTAAGGGAAGAATAGCAGCATCTATTTTTTCAGTTTCTAATTGATTCAAAAGTGTTTTTGCTGTTTTTGTATTGCAAAATTGATACCCAGTATAAGTCGATTTGATACGTTGTGTATATTCTTGATTTTCTAATAAACCTATTTTTTTATTTTTAATATCATATAAACTACTAATAAATCGTACATTTTTAGGCATGATAACAACCAAAGGTCCCGTTTCAAAAGGTGGTAAAAAATGATACATTTTAGTTAATTTATTCTTCGTTTTATTATCCATATAACCAACGAGAATATCTGGATAATCCGTAGTTAATAGACTTATCTCATCCCAACTTTGAATAGGGTGCATTTTAATATCTAAATTTGTTTTTTTAGAAATCATTTTAATATAATCCCCAATCAGTCCCCTATACAAATAAGAATTATTGCTTGTAGCTGTAAAATATGTTTCCCATTGAGGATCTCCCACAAGTGTCACTTTATTATGTTTTTTTAACCAAGAAATCTCTTTAGGTGAATAAAACAATGTTGATTTTAATTTTTGATTGTAATACGTATTTTCTATATTTGGTAACCAAACTTTTTCTATATTTGCTAACTTCTTTATAGAAAGTTTTTTTATACCTGCATTGATTTGATGAAGAAGAGAAACATTTTTTTTATTCGTGATAGCATAAATATTACTATCAAATTGTAGTGCTTCATCTTTAAGCATTTTAAAAAGATTCATTTGTCCTGTTTTAATAAAATAATATTGTAAAGCCTCTACATCTTCTATTAACCCATCAATTTCTCCTTTTTTAAGTGCTTCAACTAAGGGTTCATAATCATCAAACATTATAATCTGTACTGTGTCACCAATGACTTTTTTCACTAAACTAGCATAGTATTTATCTATCGCACCTATACGTTTATGCTGAAAATCTTTTGTATTGCTATCTGCAGAAGTACTCAATGTAAAAAAAGCTGTTTTTATGCTATAAATAGGAACAGAAGCAAACATCCATTCTCGATCTTTTGTTGTTCCCGAATGAAAATCAACATCTCCTCTTTGGGTAGCCAATAATGTTTCTTCCCATGGATAAAATTTATACGTTACAGTATAACCATTCTGTTCTGCCCACAAATTCCAAAAATCAACTAAGAGTCCCGTGGGTTTTCCATCAATATCTTTTTGCGTAAAAGGGATATACTCTGGATCAATAGCAATAGTAAAGTGTGTTTTTATGTTATGTGATATCTTTGCTTGTGATAACAAAGAAAAAAATAAACAAAAAAATAAAATAAGTTTAGACAAACTTCATAACGTTACTCCCCAAAATATACTAAATAATATAATTATTCTTAACCAAATTATATCATGGAACATATAATTTTTTACAATGTTAAAAAAATATTGATTTCTATTACATATTTTGAGTGCGTCTAAAGTACCTCTCCTCAGATACCTGCGGCACCCAGTAAAGAAAGGTGGGCTGCTATGTTCCCATCCTGACCCGTTGTCTCTCAGTCCTGTTGCACAGGTCTGAAAAGAGGCAGCAAAATCATAACGAAAAAGTGCTTACAAGATAGTAAATTTAGTAGCTTTTAAATAGTATCTGACTATAATCTCACTCTTCTGCAACTTTTATACAATGAGAGGTGTCCGAGTGGTCGAAGGTGCAGACCTGGAACGTCTGTGTGGGG
>QNZW01000074.1 GCA_003978375.1 Sulfurovum sp. | reverse complement strand
CATAAATTTCACGTTGTCCAGTGATGTCTATATTTGATGTGGGCTCATCAAGTATGAGTATTTTAGGGTGTGCACATAAAGCACGTGCAATCATCACGCGTTGGCGTTGTCCTCCTGAGAGTAAGCCTATTTTTCTTTGGGCATATGAAGCCATTCCCACTTGTTCTAATGCACCCATAGCACAGGCTATTTCATCTTTTCCATAGCCCATAAGGGGTCTTTTGCTACCTATATGACCCATCATTACCACCTCTATGACTTTGATAGGAAAATCTGTATTGACATTGGTATTTTGTGGGACGTACCCTATTTGTCTAAGACTTTGTTTGGGTGCTTTTCCAAGCACAGTGATCTTGCCTTCTTTGTAGTTATTGATACCCAAAATAAGTTTCAGTAAGGTAGATTTACCCCCACCATTTGGTCCAATAATAGCTAAAAAATCTTTTTCATCTACGCGAAGATTAATATGTTCTAAAACAGGATCTTTCTCGTAAGCAAAGCTTAGATCATCTATTTCTAAAACATTCATTTTTAGTTATCTCCTACAATGCTTTTGGTAATAAAAATAAGATTTTTTGACCAATTGGCTGCCATAGGTGATACTTTAATCACAGAAATATTTAATTCATTTGCAATGATTTTGGCAGCTTGATCTGAAAATTCTAATTGTGTAAAAATAACTTTTACATTTTGGGCTTTTGCTTCTTGGATAAGATGCACCAATGCCTTGGGTTTGGGCGATTTTCCTTCTACTTCTATGACTATTTGTTTGAGATGATAGGCTTTGGCATAATAACCCCAAGAAGGATGAAACACCATAAAAGTGTGGTTCTTTGTATGTTGCTTAAGTAGTTGTTTGATGTGTGTGTCTGTGTCAGTAATTGAGGCTAAAAAAGTATGAAGATTTTTTTGATAATAAGAAGTATTTTTTGCATCATACTTTGCCAATGTATCATAAATATTTTGAGCAATAATTTTCACATTCTCAGGAGAAGTCCATATATGTGGGTCTTCCTCTTCATGGTGTTTGTGCTGTCTGTTTGTTGTTTTGGTTTGTTGTATTGATATCTTTTTTATGGGATTATCTAGATGGACAATGTGCATATTTGGACTAAGATCTTGAAATTTTGGAAGCCATACTTTTTCAAATTCAACACCTATAGCAAAATAGAGATTGGCTTGACTCATGGAAATCATTTGTGAGGGTTTTGGTTCATAGGTATGGGGTGAATCCCCCGCTTGTACCATCACAGAAATATCTACCTTATCTCCACCAATGGCTTTGACAAATGTTTGCTCAGGTACAATGCTGACTACTACATGTATATTTGACAAAAGATAACTGCTAGATAAGAGTATAAATGTTATGATTTTTTTCATAGACGCATTATAGCGAAATTGTAATGAGGAATGCTAGGAAGAAGGTGAGCTTTTGTAGCTCACCTTGAAAATATAGTGTATGAAGCTATTTACTTTTTTAATATCCAAAGTCCATTTTTTCCATCAGGAATATAAAGCAAATGATTTATAATTTTGACAGGACCTAAATCTGAAAAATTATTGATTGCTTTTGTAATATGCATCTGACGTTTATTATGAATACTAAAGATACGTAGATTTTGTTTAGCAGTGGTAATAAATGTTTTATCATCATCAAAAACCGTTATGAATGTTTGTCCTGAAAATTCTTCTTTTAAATCATAATAAAATTCATTTTTTACATGATCAATATCACTAATATTTTTTATCCATACTTTACCAGAATTTGCTAAAAATATTTTCTTTTCATCATGTGATACTGCCAATGAAGCAAGAGGAAAATTATCTTCTGCGTGAAGAAGTTTTGGATGTGTAAGCGTATTTAAATCATATATTCTAAATGTATTGGCTTGAATGGCATACAATCGTTTTGTATTTTTTCCTAAGGCAATAGCATGGGTATGGTATTGTGAATCTTTAAACTCATACATCACACTGATATTCTTTTTATTACTGATATCAATCAGTTTTACACCACTTGCATCTTTTACCACGGCAATACTCTCATCTGAAGAGATAAAAAGTTTTTTTGCCCCTATTGCAAGAAGAGATACATTTTTTGTGATATGGTTTTTATCGCTCACATTATAGATAATAAAAGATTTGTTATCTACAACATACAAAAGAGACTTGTCTTTACTTAGCCACTCATCCCAAATAGCACCATTGGATGAATTTTCAGCACCTATAACGCTATCATTGTCTGCTGTGTCGATGATTTTTATATGAGAGTTGTCTCCTAAATAAATCAGTTTTTTATTTGTATCTACTTCTACTGATCTTGCAAAATCTGCTTGAATGTTTCTAGAAACAACGAGTTTTTTAGAGAGCATAGTGGTTGTAAATGTTGGCTGAGGCGTTGGTGGGGTTACTGACGCGGGCGTTTGTGGGGTTGCGTACGCTGGAGTTGCGGTTTTCTCCCTTACCTCGACGGGTATTGTCCTCTCGGTCTCGACCTCAAGCCCATCGACGGTGGTCTTTATCCTGACCCTGAGGTCGAAGTTTCCGGCGTACTTGGGAGTTACGGTTATGGACTTGGAAACCCTCCTGCCCCTCCCCATGGTCGGGAACTCAAGGGTGGGTGTTTCCAGCTCAAGGAAGTCGTTTTCAGAGAGGTCGAGAGAAACCTTAAGGGAGTCGGCGAAGGTGTTGGAGAGGGAGAACTTGATGAAGGATTTAAGGTCTTCAGTCAATGAGGAAACTGAAATTGAGAGGTTTGCTTTGAGATTTGATTGCTCCGGGCTAAAATAGTATTGGACTTCGGGTTCTATAAAAACAGTTTCTAATTGGTCATCTGAATTTTCGATAAAAACACGAGCCTCATCAGTGAGAATCCAGCACTCAG
>QNZW01000118.1 GCA_003978375.1 Sulfurovum sp. | reverse complement strand
CATGGGAGAGTCCACGGTTGTTTCCCATGTGTAAAGCGTGTCCTTGGTGGGTAAAAAGCATCTCAAAATCCATATTGTTCACGCCATTACTTGAAGGATGCGTGGCTGACATATGGTAACGTCTTTTAAGCAATATAGGAAAAATCCCAGAAGGTGTTTCGTGCCCACCATATGCACCAGAGGCGATGATATTGGTCCACCAAATGATACCGTCTTGGTCTATAGCATAAGAGCGTCCTTCGCTTCCTGGCTCGCTCACAGAAACGACAATGATTTTTTTGCCTGTGAGGTCGATGGTTTCTTCTTTGCCGTTTTGGTGAGTGACTTTAAAAATGGTACGAGATAGAGGGGTAATGGTGATAGGTTGCTTTTTCCATTTGCTTGTATTTGCATTTTCTGCGTGAGTTAAAATAGTAAAAAACAAAAGTGAATAGAGTAATAGTGTAAGATATTTTTTCATAATGCATTTCCCATAAGAATTTTTAGTTTATAGTATATCAAAAATTAGATAAGAGTTGAAATTTTTGATGATTATTTGTTATACTATCACTTATATTTATATTAATCCATAGGGAGTTTTCAAGATGCTAAAGATAAAAAAGATGATAATTTTAGGAAGTGCCATGTTGGCTGTGAGTGCATGTAGTTCACAACAATCTGTGCATAAGAATGACTATATATATAGGGGTATTAATTTTGGGGCTGATAGAAATGAAGCATTTAAAAAAGGTGTGGTGGATGCTTGTACTACAGCGGATGGAGACTATACAAAAGATGATACATTGTTTCATGACAATGAAGACTACCGTATGGGCTGGGGCAGTGGTCGTTTACAGTGTAAGGGCAAGTAGTATTTTAGTCCAAGTAGGGTAAAATCGCATCCATAGATGTAGAGATTGTTTATGATACAGTCTTAGAAAAAAGGTAATATATGTTAGATACTTTAACCGATAGTTTTAAAAATGCCATAGGGAAGATACGTTTTCATGACGATGAAAAAGCATTAAAAAAAGCAACCACAGAACTCAAAAAATCGTTGCTTAAAGCAGATGTGCATCATAAAGTAGTCAAAGACCTTGTCTCTACGGTTGAGATAGAGACTAAAAAAAATGGTGTAGGAAAAGACAATTTTCTTAAAGCATTGCAAGACAAATTGACAGATATTCTTACTATAGAGGGTGCGCCAAAAGGCTTTACCTTCGTCTCTAAGCCACCCACAGTGGTACTGATGATAGGGTTGCAAGGTTCTGGTAAAACAACCACGACAGGAAAGTTGGCACTCTTTTTAAAAGAACAAAAAAAGAAAAAAGTACTCATCATTGCAGCAGATTTACAAAGATTAGCAGCTGTAGAACAGCTAAGACAAATCAGTACTCAAGTAGAAGTAGATTTGTATGAAGATGAAGATGCTTCTGCCACACAAGTCGTTGAAGATGGACTCTACAAAGCCCAAAATGAGCTCTATGATGTGGTGCTTATAGATACAGCAGGGCGTTTGGCTATAGATGATGAGCTTATGGAAGAACTTGCCAATGTAAAAACAGCAGCCAATCCAGATGAGCTCTTTTATGTGGCAGATGCTATGACCGGACAAGATGCTGTACGAACAGCACAAACCTTTAAAGAAAAGATAGGTATCACAGGGGTAATACTTTCTAAATTTGATGGTGACAGTAAAGGGGGTGTAGCCCTTGGACTAACCCAACAAGTAGGTGTGCCACTCAGATTTATTGGTGCAGGTGAAAAAATGCCTGATTTGGAGCAATTTATCTCAGAGAGGATTGTAAGTCGCTTGATGGGTGCAGGAGATGTGGAGTCTTTGGCAGAGAAAGCCGCTGCGTCCATTGACCCAAAAGAAGCCAAAAGAATGACCCAAAAGATCAAAAAAGGTCAATTCAACTTTAACGACTTTTTGGCTCAAATGGAGCAGATGAAAAAACTAGGAAGCATGAAATCTATTATGGGGATGATTCCTGGTATGGGAAATATGGCAAAACAACTTGGTGATATGGATTTGGATAATTCTGAAGAAATTAAACAAATTAAAGCACTGGTCTCTTCTATGACACCCAAAGAGAGAGAAAACCCAGATTTACTCAACAACACACGCAAACGACGATTGGCAGCAGGTTCTGGCTTGGAGGTGATGCATGTAAATCGCGTACTCAAACAGTTTAAAAATGCATCAAAAATGGCGAAAAAGATGTCTACTAAAGGTGGCATGAAGCAGATGCAAGAGATGATGGCTGGGATGCAAGGTGGTGGGATACCTAATATTCCTCGCTAAGATTAAACAATGATTAAAACAAATATATTTAGTATAGCAGTGCTTTCAACAACATTGCTAGTATCGGGTATCTCTGCAGATAAAAATGGATCCCACTCTGTAAAAATAGAAAAAATTGCTCCTATTTGTAGGTGACACTGTGGGAAATTTTTTAGGAATCCCTAAAAAATTCGTTGCATTACCAGCAATGCTTTTGGCAACAAATGATAAAAATAAACTCGTATTGCCAAATACTGAGAAAAAAGATTTAATGTCGTTACCTGCATTTACATATTCATGGTAAAAAAATAAATAAAAATCCTTCCCTTTTTTAAGGGGTAAGATTTTTACTTCAATGTATAAACACTCTTTCCTTCTTTTATGGCTTCTACTACTTTTATTGTGTGAATTTGCATTGGGTCAATTTTAAGTGGATTTTTGTCTAAAATTACCAAATCTGCTAGTTTTCCAATGGATAAGGTTCCTTTAGAGTCCTCTTCAAAATATTGATATGCAGCCCATGTTGTAAGGGTTCTTAGTCCATCAAATGGTGAAAGTTTTTGATCAGAACCTAAAATGTAGCCACTTCTAGTCACTCTATTGACTGTAGCATCTAGCACTCT
>QNZW01000139.1 GCA_003978375.1 Sulfurovum sp. | reverse complement strand
TCGGCAGCAGGTGTAGGCGTTATGGGTAAACTTCATGGCATTTATACTTTTTCATCACACATGAAATTTGCATGGACAGTGCTTGTAGGATATATTATCTCTGTAACGATTTGGTATGTACAGTTTATTATGTTTGGTATTGGGGCTTAGGTTTTATATTTAGGGTTATTAGGAATGCCCAAATAAGCAAGGAGAGAGCTTGTATAAATTGTTACTAAAGCAACCATTTCTTGCAAGAGATAACAATGAAAAAGGAAGAGTTGCTACCGCATTAGAGTTATTTTATGATTTGATTTTTGTTGTTGCAATCGCAAAATTGGCAACATCATTTCACCATGCAATTTCAAATAACGATATATCACACGGAACAATAAGTTATCTTACGATGTTTTTGATGATATGGTGGGCATGGACTGGCTATACTTGGTTTGCTTCAGCTTATGGAAATAATTCTAATGTATTTAAAATAGCTACATTGTGGCAAATGGTGGGTGCTCTTATTATAGCCTCAGGTGTAAAAAAAGGGTTTCATGGTGATTATACGCTTATTCTAATAGGTTATATTGTTATACGAATATCAGCAATTTATTTATGGATACAGGCAGCAAAAAGCAATCCATTACTTAGAATGAATGCATATAGATATGCTCTTGGTATTTTTCTATGTCAAATTGCTTGGATTGTTTGGTGGTATGCATCACTTAATCCACTAGGTATCATTTTTTTATGGATATGTGAATTTTTTGTGCCCTATTATGCAGAATCAAGTCGACAATTATCCCCCTATCATCCAAAGCATATAGAAGAACGTTATGGATTACTTGCTATTATTGTCTTAGGTGAGACAATACTTGCTTCGATTAATGGTATTTCAGCATTAAGTGAACATTTTTCAATCGATCTATTACTGGTTAATATTGGCACTGTATTGACTATATTTGGAGCTTGGTGGATTTATTTTATGGTTGAAATAAATGATAAACTTTATGAAAAAAATAGTACTTTTTTATGGGGCTATAGCCACTATTTTGTCTTTGCATCATTGGCAGCAATGGGTGCACTTGTTGGCGTCAATATTGATGTGCTTACGCACCATGCTTCTATATCCTTAGAGATGTCACATATATTATTTGCCACAACTATGTCTATTTACTTTTTTTCATTATGGGTGAGCAAAGGTATTTTAACTGATATCTCTGGTTTTAGTAGATACCTGTTGCTCTATGCTAGTATTATTGTATACATACTTGGATATTTACCACACACCATCTTCACTGTTGGTATACTTATGACTATCTATATTGTTTTTCGTGTTTATGTTCCTAATAAGGCAAGCAATAGAGAATAAATCTCTACTGTTTGTCTTCATTTTTTTCATCGTTCATATAAAAACTTAATGCACCTGAGGGACATTGCTTAATTTGTCGTATCAACGCTTGTGTTGAGGCATTTTCTATTTTTATCCATGGTCTTGCTGTTGGATTATAGACATTAGGTAGTGTTGATATACAAACAGCCGCATGTACACACTTCTCTGGTTTCCATACAATAGTGATATCATCATTACTATACTCTTTTGTCATTTTGGTCTCCTTTGTATAATGTATCTTATATACATGGTGTAAGAAATACTATTGATTTAAATGTTTTTCTAAAAGTATTTTAAGACTTTCATAATCGGTAGGTCCACCATATTTTTCGTTATTGATAAAAAATGTTGGGGTACCTTGTACGCCACTTTTTACACCACTATCAAAATCATCTTGCACACGTTGCTGTTTTTCATTGTTGTTAAGCTTTGCAGTAAATGCTTGTGCATCTATGCCGATATTCTCAGCAAAAACAAGTAATTCTTCGTCATTTAATAGATTTTGGTTGTTGTAGATAGTATCATGCATCTGCCAAAATTTTCCATAATCATCAGCGATTTCTGTAGCTTGTGCAGCTTTAAATGCATAACGATGTATTTGCGTTAGTGGAAAGTTTCTAAAGACAAATTGAAGGTTATCTCCAAAATCTTCTTGTAATTTTTTTACCACATAAAATGCTTGTGCACAATAGGGACATTGATAATCACCATATTCGACAAGTGTTACTTTAGCATTTGTTGAACCTTGGGCATGGTCAGAGCTTGAGACGGGTCTTGATAGTATATATGATTTGTCAAATGTCATTTTTTTTCCTTAAAAAATTTGATTAGGAATTATGTTCCTACAACAATCATAACATAATTTTTAGAGATCCCCTAAAAAGGAGACTGAAGCTAAAATCGATTTTATTATCAACAATAGTATATAATACAGGCAAATTTTATTACAAGGCTTCATCTTATGAAACAAGTACCTATCTTAGTCCTTGACTTTGGTTCACAATACACACAACTCATTGCAAGAAAACTTAGAGAATCAGGTGTCTACACAGAAGTAGTGCCTTATCGTGAAAGTCTTGAAAATATTAGAGCAAGAAAACCACAAGGTATCATTCTCTCAGGAGGACCTGCTTCAGTTTATGCCAAAGATGCCTATAAGCCAGATGAGGGCATTTGGGATCTTGGATTACCAATATTGGGTATTTGTTATGGGATGCAACTTATTACACAACATTTTGGTGGTTCAGTTATTCCTGCGGATCATCATGAATATGGCAAAGCAAAACTTGATATTGAAAACAATGCCAGTATTTTAAAAAATATTCCCAATAACAGCACGGTATGGATGAGTCACGGAGATAGAGCAGAACGTATTCCTGAGGGATTTGAGGTCATAGGTACTTCTGAAAACTCTCCATATGCTGCCATTTCTGATGAGACTAGAAAGATTTATGCTTTTCAGTTTCACCCAGAGGTACATCATTCTGTAGAGGGTACTGCGATGCTTAAAAACTTCGCAAAATATATAT
>QNZW01000094.1 GCA_003978375.1 Sulfurovum sp. | reverse complement strand
TCATGGTTATCGTAACTATTTATGGTATAAATTAAAAGCAGACAATATGGACGTTAATTTTGTTGGATCCCTATCAGCAGGAAAAGATGTGAGACCTGTTTTTGATACAAACAATGAAGGACATCCAGGATGGACCAGCTATGAAATTGCCAATCATACCTATGCCTATATGGCAAAATTTAAACCCAATATTGTCTTACTTCATATTGGTACCAATGATCGTAGTACTTCTATCAATGGAGTCAACTCTATTTTAACACATATCGACCAATATGAAAAAGATTCTGGACATAAAATACATGTCTATGTTGCTCTTATTATTGATAGAAAATTACATGATCCTATTATTGCTTCTTTTAATAATAAACTCAAAAAATTGGTAGATTCTCGTTGGAAAAAAGGAGATATGCTTACTTTAGTCAACATGTATGGTGGTGCAGGATTAACCAAAAGTGACTATTCTGACAATACACACCCTAATGACAATGGTTATGCAAAAATGGCAAATGTATGGTTCAAGGCTATCAAAACACCGTATAAAGCATACTCGTCTGCACCTATTGCACAAAATGATACTGCTAAAGCAGAAACAGGTGCAGTTGTAACACTCAATGTTGTAAGCAATGACAAAGATGCACAAAATGATATGGATATTAGTACAGTGAGTTTTGTAGGTGGCACAGATACTAAAAAAGATGGCAACAATGATAAACTTTCTGTAGATGGACAAGGTACGTGGAGGGTCACTGAAACTGGTGTCGTTACTTTCACACCTCAAAAAGGTTTTACTGCTGATCCAACACCTGCAAAATATACTATAAAAGATAAAAAAGGAAAGGTTTCTAATCAAGCACTCATTAGTATTGATTACAGCAATACTTCTTTAAATGATTTTCCAACCTCATTGGTAGATGCTTCTTATATCGAATCTACGAGTGTGGATGAGGCTTCCAATTCTATTGAATTTATTACAAGGATACCAGATACTGGTATCCAATTTTAAGGAGACAAACATGAAACATATATTTATTTTTACAGTGGTTTCCATTATGCTTGTAGGATGTGGTAGCAATGACACACCTAGAGACAGAGTCATGGAACCTTCGCAAGAGTATAGTGTCTCAAGTGGAGATAAAGTCATCAAAACATCTGAAGATGCACAAATAAAAGTAATCCACAAAGACGGTGAGAACAAATCAACTGTTGTACTTATGGAAGGCAATGCCACAATCATTCATAATTAATAAAAAGCTATCTTTTTATTAGATACTCTTTTTATGTACATGCACCCAAACATATACTAAAAAGCGTATATGTTTGGTGTTATTCACAATATAACGCTATACTTTAACCCAAATAATACCAAAATTAGCAACAGTGTTTTACTATCGCTAATTTAGGGTTTAATAATTTTATATCTCTCAAAGGAGTATGATGAAAGACATCATAGCAAAAGGTATTTTTATTTTTTTAGATGTAGCAATGATTATACTTTCTGTCTATTTAGCCTTTCTTTTAAGAGACTCGATTAAAACATTGGAAATACACACTATCCCTTATCTTACCTATCTTACTTTTTATCCTTTGTATATCATTCTGATTGCTTTTTTTGCCTATGAGGGTATCTATACCTATAGATATGATTTTTGGCAAGAGAGTAGACTTGTGATTAAAGTGATTCTTTTTTCTGCTGTTCTTGTTTTTGCCTATTTGGCTATGACAAAATCTATAGAAGACTATTCAAGGCTTGTGATTGGTTTTTCTTTTGTTCTTATGGCATTTTTTATACCCCTTGCTAAAAATATTAGCAAGAAATTTCTCTACAAAATAGGCTTATGGCAAAAAAAAGCAAAAATATATGGTGATGACTCTTTTTTAACTGCCGAAATTTATGGAAATCCTTATTTGGGTTATATTAGACCAAAATCCAAAGAAGAGTTATCCACCATTTTTGTCAATTCAAAAGGCAATGACCCAGAGACACTAAAGAAAATACTTGCTTCACAAATTAAGAAAAATCATGAAGTTATTTTTATTCCTCTTATGGGTGACTATGACCTCACACTTTCACATATTTATGAACTTTCTAATACAAGAACCAATCTTATTGTCTATCAAAACAGATTAAAAAGTTGGTATCGTAAATGGATTCAAGAATTATTTAACTACTGTTTGGTGCTGATATCTTTGCCTATTTTACTTCCTTTTATTGCACTTTTTGCACTTTTGATTAAAAAAGATTCTCCTGGACCTATCTTTTTTGTTCACCACCGTGTAGGACAAAATGGCAAGAGTATTCCTATGTTAAAATTTAGAAGTATGTACACAGATGCTAAACAACGCTTAGAACAACTATGCCAAGAAGATAGCAACATTAAAGAAGAGTGGGAGAAAAACTTTAAATTACAAAATGATCCACGTGTGACAAAGATAGGAAAATTTTTAAGAGAAACCTCTTTAGATGAACTGCCTCAAATCTTTAATGTACTAAAGGGTGATATGAACTTTGTAGGTCCTAGACCTGTGATTAAAGAGGAGATAGAGCAATATTATAAAAAAGATGCCCAATACTATTTTATGGTAAAGCCTGGCATTACTGGATTGTGGCAAGTTAGTGGCAGGAGTGACACAGACTATGCATTTAGGGTAGAGACAGACAAATGGTATGTACTCAATTGGTCACTTTGGCTAGATATCGTAATACTTTTTAAAACCATCAAAGCAGTCTTAAAAAAAGAGGGTGCTTACTAGATGTCTAAAGCTCTTTTTTTAGACCGTGATGGTATTGTCAATATAGACCATGGTTATGTTTATAAACAAGAAGATTTTCAATTTGTAGAAGGTATTTTTGAACTTATTATGCTTTTTATACAGCATGATTACCATATTTTTATACTCACAAACCAATCAGG
>QNZW01000068.1 GCA_003978375.1 Sulfurovum sp. | reverse complement strand
ACCATAATGGTTTTTTATATCTTTAATGTAGAGTGCAATTTTTGCATCTCTTTTGCTTCCTTTTGCTAGGGTTTTTGTTTTAGAGGCTGTTGTTTTTTTTGTGCTAATGCTAGTGCTTTTTGCTTTTGTAGCAGTTTTGCTGCCCTCTTTTTTAGCTTTTGTTGTAGTTTTTTTAGCTTTAGTGGCAGTTTTTGTTTTGGATGTGGTGGTTTTCTCTTTTGTGTCTGCTGTTTTTTTAGCAGGAGATTTTGCAGAAGTTTTACTGCTAGTGCTTTTAGTTTTAGTAGCAGGTGTTTTTGTTTTAGTGCTGGTTTTTTTGTTACTGCTTTTTTTTCGATCAGCTGTTTTGGCTTCTTTGGTATCGCGTTTTTCTTGTTTGATGACTTCTTTGTAAAGTAACTCTTTTTCATCATGAGGTTTACCAAGATTTAAAAACTTTGTTTTTGCGACAATGAATGTATTTTTAACTATGTCAATTTTGCGAAGTGGTGTATCATCTTTTTTCATGATTGTTTTGGCACCTTCTTCTTCAAGAGGGGCATCGCCGATGATTTGTTTGACTATTTTGGTATAAAAAATATCAACTTTGTTGAAAATATTATTTTTTTTCATGCTATCACTCCTTTTTAATATTTTTTGATGGCATTATTGATCTGTACATAGGCCATAAGTGGTGTTGTTTCAAAATATGGAATATCATATTTTTGTGCAAAGTCTTTGGTCATTTTTTGTACTTTAAGTAGATTGAATCGTGGGGCTTTTGGGAATAGATGGTGTTCTATTTGGGTATTGAGTCCTCCATAAAACCAATGGACAAGCATCCCACCTTTTAAAGAACGACTTCCTCTCATTTGTAATTCCATCCATGAAAAATCTTTTGCTTCTTCTTCTGAAAATGTTTCACATCCTAAATGGTTTGTAATAAAGCCAAAGGCCAACCAAGGAGAGAGTACAAAGTTCATTACAAGGGCTACAAGTAAGGTATTTGAAAAGCCTATTTGGTAGAGCAATGTCCCCCAAATAAGTGGCCAATGTAAGAGCATGAGTCCAAGTTCTCCCCAGTGCTTATGTTTGATAACATACTTATAAGATTGTCCAATAAAAGCAGGAAACATAAAGAACAACGCCCCCCAAAAGATGATATATTTATGTTTTTTAAGAAAAGGTTTGTTACCTTTTTGATGCGTAAATGCACCATCAAGCGCACGAATATCTTCATCTTTTTCTATAATATTGCAATAGGTGTGATGACGTACATTGTGTTTATAATCCCACCATGAGGATGAGTTAGAGAGTATCAAAGCAGAAAAAGGATAGCTGAGTTTTTTTGAGAGAGATTTGCTCTTAAAATATTGTGTGTGTAAAATATCATGAGAGACAAATACAGAACGTGTAAAAAGTAGGGTTAAAAATAATGCCAAAAGTACGGGATGCCATAAAGGTGCTGTGGTTAAAGCTATAATTAAAGAGACAATAATAGCAATCATTTCAATACTGCCACGCACTGGTACACGATCTAGTAACCCAGCATCTTTTATTTGTGTTTTTAGCTCATCAAATATATGGGGATACGTAAGTGTTTTGGACATCATGATTTTAATCACCTTTATAGTGTAAATTAAATTTATTATAACGAGTGTACTTTAATATCTTCTAGATGTAGTTAAAAAATGTACTTCCTGAACCAGAAAAAAACCATCCTTTTGGTGCAACTTGTTCTAACCCTGGGTAAGCAAGACGTGCTGCAGGATAGAGATCGTTGAGCAAAAATGAATCATTGATTGTTTCTAAAATTGTTTGAGAGTCCAATCTCTCCCAGCCTAAAAATGAACAAGATGTTATGTCATTTAAAAAATATTCTTTAAAAGTGTGGTAAACAAGCGTGGTATCACACTGAATATCTGGTGTATAGAGTTCTAAAGATAAAGGGGTCTCTTCAAAAGGTTCAACGATTTCTCCAAAGCCTGAGACATTGGCAGAGGGATAGTTGTAGATGAAAAAAGGCAAATCAGCACCGATTGAACTTCCTATTTCTGCTAAGGTTTCTGTGTCTATCATAAGATTGCATACCTCTTTGGTAAGACGCATAAAAGCAGCTGCATCTGAGCTTCCTCCACCTAATCCAGCTTGACTTGGTATACGTTTGGTAACAACAACTTTATGGGTGTAAAAAAAGTTTAAAATATCAAGGTCGCCTGTATAGGCATTGAGTGCTTTATACGCTTTATAAATGGTATTGGATTCTAGGGGTATATCATCACAGCCTTCAATAGTAAAAGTGTCACATTGACAAGGGATAAAGTCAATGGTGTCATAAAGGGTTTCTACGCGCATAAAGCGTGAGAGTAATGTATGATAGCCATTTTCATGTCCTGTAATTTTTAGGAAAATATTGACTTTGGCATGGGCTTGAATCGTATACATATTTTGCCTTGTATTGAGATAACAATAGATTATAACATATTGCCATAAATTTTGATTTATTTGTCGTAAAATGGATAGTCATAATGTGATGAAATAAGATACACTAAATGACAATTTTTTAGGAAGGAGAATAAATGAAGATAGTAATCGTAATAATGATGTTAACCTTGACATCTCTTATGGGAGGGAGTAAAGTGCTTTATACGCTAGATTTCTCTAAACAAAAAGATGGGGATGCCTTGCCTTGGCTTAAATCTAAGGGATTTGAATTTTTTTTAAGTAGTAAAGCATTACATTTACGATTTAATCAAGGTCTTTTAACGTTTGGAACCACTGGGGAAAAAGCAGGACTTTTTGGTGTACGTTTTTCTAAAGCACTACCAAATATTGGTTCTGTAGTGATAGAGTGGGGCGTAAAACAGTTTCCAAAAGGTGCCAATTGGTCTAAAGGAAATAACCGTGTGGCACTTGCAGCCATGTTTGCAATGGGTACAAAAAAGTATAGTAG
>QNZW01000101.1 GCA_003978375.1 Sulfurovum sp. | reverse complement strand
GCTCCTAAATTATTTGCTCCACCAACATAACTTGATAGATAAATTTTTCCATCTTGACCCTCTGCAACATTACCCCACATATAATATGAAGGACTTGCAGATGAAATAAGTTTTCCTGTACCATCATGATAATAGTTATATTTAACATAGCTATTACCTGCATAAATTATTTTATAATCAGACCCATCTTTATTCATACTAAATACGACACCTCCAGTATGAAAACCTCCAGCAACAGTGGTACCATATACTCTACCATCACTACCTTCTACAACAAAACCATAGGGCCAAGCACCATCATAACTCACATTCTTTGGCATATAAAGCCCTAAATCTGATATACTCTTTTTTGCTGCATCCGTATACTGACTATTCTTAATATCTTCAGATAAAATAGATCCATACGTAAAACTATGAATAACTTCTTCGTTTGACCCATCCTTGTCTGTACGTACTATAGAACCATAACCATATTTACCACCATAACTGTCTGCAAAATATAATTTCCCATCACTCAATTCATTTTGGTTTGCATAATTTCCAACTGAATCATTATTAGTAGTATTAATATCTGTATATCCGCCATTATTTCTAATCACAGTATTACTACACGTATCTGTATCAAATTTATATGTAGCACCTAAATTATTTGATCCGCCGATGTATCCAACACCATATAACGAACCATCAGAAGCTTGTTGTGGCGTTGTATACCAAGGATATGAACCATCAGTTGGGTATCCTTTAAAACCATGAATCGCACTTGGATTTGTTCCATCTTTATTCACTGAAAATAAAACACCTTGTTCTCTAAAATCTCCGGTATTTCCTAAATAGGTTGATGTTACAACTTGTTCACCTGTCCCTACATCTGATGTATTACCACCTTTGTGTCCTGCTTGATTTGGATGCACATAGGCACTTAGCCCATAAGTCATCACAAATATCCATATACACACTTTTATTATATTTGTTAACATTCTTTTTCCTTTACGTTATTTGGTTAATCTACACATTTCTAATACTAAATACATTAATTAAAATTGTATAAAAATAACTTCTAATTATGACATGTTTTAGATTAATAATTAATTTTTTCAATAGTATTACATAGAGCATAGCCCAAAAAAATATTCAAATTTTTCTTGAATTCAAAGAAAAATAAAGATATACTTGATGCATGTTGCTTCTAAATAGCAATCATAAATTATCTATTTTAAGGGAAAAAGATGTTTAAAAAAACAAATGAACACACTATCAGTATTGATATCAGAACCACTGAAAAAAAAATTTTTATTGAGGTAAATATGGTAGGTCAAGTAAGCAACCTTGACTATAAAATATTTGCACCTATGATTGATGTTGCACTTAGCCTAACAAAAGGCTTAGAGGCAGATTTATTGGTCGATATGCGGAAGTTTACTGGCTGGGATTTTGCGGCAACTTTGGATGATATACAGTTTAAGATTAATCATAAAAATTCATTTGATAAAATAGCCATCGTTGGTGATAAAAAATCAGAAGAGATTTCAACATCCATTGTAAATCACTTTAGCAAAGGAAAATCTAAATTTTTTAAAAAAAGAGGAAAAGCTATCGATTGGCTACTCAAATAGACAGTAATTCAGGCATAACACCTTGTAAACTCTTTATGATGGGTGCTATGTCACTCTTATGTGTCAGTTGACTTGGACTCAATAAAGCATGGTGTAACAATGTCTCTAAAAGCCCAGATGCTTCTACAATGGCTATGCCCTCAACTGCTTCAAAGATATCTACTTGATTAAAGTAATATTTTCCAGAGATAATCTTGCATCCAAACTGTGCTGCTTCAGCGGCATTGTGTCCACCTATTGGCTCGAATGCACCTCCTAAGATGACAATATCTGAAATGCTATACAAGGTAACCAGTGCACCCAAAACATCTACAAGCACAATATCATCTTCTAAACTTTGATTTTTGGCATAGCTATGCCATGAAAGCTTTTGTTGCTTGGCAAATATCTCTATAAGTGAAGCAACTTTATCAAAACGTTCGGGATGACGAGGCACGATGAGAAGTTTGGCACTGCTGTTTTCTTTTTTTAAGGCAGCAAAAGCATCCAATATTAATGCTTCTTCTTTATCATGTGTACTTGCAGCACATACCACTAAGGCATCTGGTTTTTGTAATGTTTGACTAATTTTAGGAAGTGTAGAGAGCTTTATGTTTCCAGTCACAAGCACATTTTGTGCCCCTAATGACATTAAACGCTCTTTGTCTAGCTCTGTTTGTGCATAGACTTCATCAATATGCTTAAATATATGCCTATATAGCCACGCCATGCGTTGGTATTTTGGAAAAGATCTACTAGACATACGGGCATTAATAAGTAGGGTTTTTGCCCCTCTTTTTTGTGCCAAAGCAAAAAGCAAATACCAAAATTCTGCTTCCATCACCACCAACGCTTTTTGAGGTTTCATCCACCCAAAAAGTAGTGGCTCAAAAGGAAGATATCTGCTTTGTTCTGTATATGCACAGATAGCATCATACCCTGTCTGCGTTGTGGTGCTCATACGCAATACTTCTTTGGGCAAAGCATCCACCAAAGGCTTGATTGCTTTGGCCTCACCAAAACTACAAGAGTGAAACCAAATACCTTCAGGTTTAAAAGATGGATTTTTCCATAAAAAGAATCTAGCAGGTATAGAAGCTTTGTATTTTGGTTTAAAAGAAAAAAATAGTAAAAATGGAAATGCCAACACATAGATGATAATCGAAAAAAAAGAATAACAATAAAAGAATAAAGAATTCATTTATACCTCATGTAATATGCTATCTTCTTCAGAAAATACATTGGGTGTGCTAAAGAGTAAACAGCGTAAGCCAAAAGACCTACGCTACAAAATTAAGCTTCTGCTGTAACTTGATCGATATATATAATACGTCCACAGTGAGGACAGTTTACAATCTCATCTGCTTTAAT
>QNZW01000147.1 GCA_003978375.1 Sulfurovum sp. | reverse complement strand
CTAGTGCATTAGAAGCTTTAGCATCAGAGACATTTTGTGTAGTGCTTGTAAAGATTGCTCCAAAATTAACATTTTTTGTCACGTCATACCCAACAATAAAGTCAAATTCACTTCCATCATCACCATATCCTGCATAAGAAATTTCAGTATTTAAATCAGAAAATACTGCAGATGCACCTAATTTCCAAGAGAGTGTATCTTCGTTTTCTATTGCGATAGAAGAAGCAAAAGTATTCCATGAACTTGTATAAAAATTATCTCTTTCAACAAGACCTGCACTTTTGTCAGAAACAGAACTTAATGCTGCCATTAGATTGATATTAGATATTTTTGTAGAAATTTTTGCTGCATATGCCATAGAATCTAAACCAGTTTTATAATTGGTGGAGGCTACTTGCCCAGCTACACTTACTGTACCAAAATCATAACCCACATCACCATATACTTGCGTATAATCAGCTACATCTATATTGTAGTACCAAAGGCTTGCATTGAATGCATCTTTGGCATAGTTTGCACCCAATGCATATTGATCTCCATCTTCTTTATTGGTTAATTTCAAGAAGTTATCACCTGTATTATTGGGTCTAATTTTTGTTACATATGTACCTACTAATGTAAGATTAGTAATAGATTTATTGATGACTGTATATGCTTCAAAAGCACTCGGTGCCAAAAGCCAATCAAAAGATCCAAACATAGGTGAATCGATTAATTGACGACCTGCAATCAGAGTTGTATCCCAAAAGGATGCTGTTAAATTGGCAACATTGAAAAATGCACCATCTTTATGTTCTTCTAAATATCCTGCTTTTTTATTCATCACGTTTGTATATCCTACCGCAGTGAAGTTAGCACTTAACCCATCAAAAAAAGTATGTGAAATATCCAAAGTAGCAGCTGTTGCTAGTTGGCTACTCTCCTTTTTAAAGAGATCTTCACCTTCCCATGTATAATAATACCCTTGGAGTTTACCAGCAATGGTTGTTGATTTATGACAATCATTTACTGCTATAGGAGGAGTTACTACAGAAGTAGACTCTATAGGGGCAATATCTCCTCCAGCCAATGCTATACTGACAGCCAATGCTGTTGCAATACTTAATTTTATCATTTTAAATTCCTTGTTTTGGTATAAAGACAAGAAATTATACATTATATTTCACCGATAGAATATAGGTTTATGATTAATTTTTAGACAATTAATTATTACGCAAATATAGTAGATACTAGAAAGAAGAATTTTAGTCAAAGTGTACTTTTTTTAAAAAATCTCTTACATATTCATAGCCAGAATAAAGCGTAAGGACAACAGCAATCCAAAGTAATTCTGTACCCATAGGCCATTCCATAAGCAAAAAACCTATGGCAATCATTTGTGCAACTGTTTTTACTTTTCCCATCCATGAAGCAGCAATATCAATGCCCTCTGTCGCTGCCGAAACACGAAGACCTGTAATAAAAAGTTCGCGAGTAATAATAAGATAAATTGCCCAAGGAGATGCACGATCTAACATCATCAATCCCAAAAATCCCGCAATTGTTAACATTTTATCAGCAAGCGGATCAAGGATTTTACCCAAAGTTGTGATTTGGTTAAACGTACGTGCAATATATCCATCAAAAAAGTCAGTCGAAGAAGCAAGTACAAAAATAAAAGCTGCCATATAATCTAGCCAAGTATAATGCACATGTACCAATAAAGCACTGTCTCTATTGACCAATAAAAAAAACATAACTGGTGCAAGAAGTAAACGAATAAAGGCTAAAGTATTTGGTACATTAAACAAAAAAGTTTTCCTTCTTACCTATATTATGGTTTATAGTTTTTTACTAAAGACAGCCATAATATTTTTATATTTTCCTACTGTAATTTTTTTGGCAATATATACTTTTTTATTTTTAGCTATGTATTCAGGATAATCAGACTCTATCACAAGATAATATGTCCCTTCAACTACACCGAAAAAATCAAAATTTCTTTTAATATCTAAATACGTACTATTGAGATATTTTACATCTGTCCCATGAAGGGTCGTTTTGCTTCTGTTTTTTAGATAATAATTATAATACCAATCATTGAGTGTTTTTGTAACTGGTAAAATATATATTTTTGTATTTTCTAGTCTTATTTCTGCACCTGCAGATGTCAAGTATGTCACATGACCATGTATTTCAGAAGTACCAAATTTACGATAAGTTTTGTCAATAAGCTGAAACTTCAAAGGCTCTGTATACGTATTTAAATCTTTCTTTTTTTCACTCTTTTTTAGTTCTAAAGCACGTGCTTTTTGAAGTTTTATTTTTTTTGCTTTTGCTTTTTGTTTTGCTTTGTCTTCTTTATTTGGTTTTCTTGTTTTAAAATCAATTGTCGTATTTTCTGCTTTTTTTACTAATTGTTTTTTCTCTTTTTTATTTTTTATTTTTTTATTTTTACTTGTTGTTTTAAGTGCTTTTTTCTTAGCAATTTTTATTTTTTTTGCTTTTTTCTTAGCCTTCAAAATTTGTTCTTTTTTTCGTTCTTTTTTAATAGCTTTTTGCATTCTTTTTAATTGTTTTTTTGTTTTTGGATGCGTCTTAATATCAGTACTCATCTCAGTCGTAATTGTTTGAGTAGCAACATTTTTACTAATCTGATATCCTCTCTCCGCACAACCAATTATAAAAAACAATAAAAAGATTGGTAATAAAAAAACACGTTTAACCATTTGAAATTCCTCAATTTTTTAAATTATAAGATACACACCCCTATCATACCCTTATTTTATAAAAATATAATAACACCTATGATAAGAATCAATACACCAGAAACATTATTACTCATGTCATCTATTGTATATAAGGCATCTTGCACATCAACATCTTTTTTTATTCTATATCTTACAATCGTGTCTGAAGACTGATTATCTTCTTGTGTATTCTGTATAACATCATAGCTATAAGGTTCAATCAATTGACCCCTTTCTACACACCCCACTA
>QNZW01000076.1 GCA_003978375.1 Sulfurovum sp. | reverse complement strand
TTTAAACAAGTACTTGCAAAGGCATGGTTACCTGCTGTGGCAATCAAAAAAAGACTTGTGGGTTAGTTTGCTTTACTAGACATTCTACTATGTCTAGTCGATAGTTTTTGCGTCATTTTACTTTTCTTTCTTTCCTCATCATGCTATAATGCCATTGCATATTTGGATGCAATCATACTCAAGGCTCAACTGTGAACATTAGCACATCCCATACACAAAAATTTATTCTTAAACTCTTTCCTGAAATTATGGTTAAGGGTAATGCAGCAAAACGTCAGATGGTAGGACAACTGTATAATAATCTTTTAAAGATGTTAACACGTTTTAGTGAAGAGATACATATAAGAAAATTCTCAGATAAAATAGAAGTTGTTACCCCTATAGCCTTTGTTGCAGAAGTAAGGCAACTTCTGTTAGATACACCTGGTATAGAACAAGTCCTTGAGGCTTTGCAATTTGACCAAATGAATACACTGGATGACATTAAAGTCAAAGTAGGCGAAGTGATGCATCATACCATTAAAGATAAGACTTTTGTTGTACGTGCAAAACGCAGTGGTACACATATCTTTGGTTCTACAGATTTAGAACAAACAATAGGTGGATATATGTTGGCTACATATCCCAACAATGGTGTAGATTTGCATCATCCAGAAGTGACCATACGTATTGAACTTTTAAACAATCAACTCAACATCATTACTACTAAATATAAAGGACTTTCTGGTTTTCCTATAGGTACACAAGGGGATGTTTTGTCACTTATGTCTGGAGGCTTTGACTCTACTGTAGCATCATATCTTACGATGAAACGAGGATTAAAAACACATTTTATCTTTTTTAATCTTGGGGGTATGGCTCATGAGATTGGGGTAAAACAAGTCGCTCTTTATTTATGGTCTAAATTTGGTTCTTCTCATAAAGTTACATTTATTTCAGTACCTTTTGATGATGTACTTACAGAGATATTTCGTTCTACGCATGAGAGTTATATGGGTGTGACACTTAAGCGTCTGATGCTATTGGCTGCTCAAAAAATAGCAGAAGAAATGCAGATAGATGCCCTAGTCACAGGTGAATCTGTAGCACAAGTAAGCAGTCAGACTTTGAGAAATTTAGCACTGATTGATCAAGCAAGTCATATGCTTATTTTGCGTCCATTGGCTACGATGAATAAACCAGAAATTATTGATATAGCCAATACCATAGGTACACGTAGATTTGCTGAAAGTATGCCTGAGTATTGTGGTGTGATATCAAAAAATCCTATCACACATGGATCATACAAACGTATGGAAAAAGAAGCAAAAAGATTCGACTATAGCATACTTGATGAGGCTATAAAGACTGCAAAACACATGAATGTAGATGAGATACTAGATGATGTCACTACCAACACAGCTATAGAGGTAGTCACTGAACTTGATGACAATACTGTTGTTATAGATATACGTGCAGAAGATGATTGTATTCAAACAACAAGCAAAAGTATAAAAATACCATTTTATAAACTTAAATCAGAGTTTATAAAATTACCTAAAGATAAACAATATGTACTCTATTGTGAAAAAGGTATCATGTCACAACTTCATGCACAATATCTGCATGATGCCTATGATGCAAAAGATTTAAAGGTATATCGCCCTTCTTAACTATTTTATTTTACAATAACATCAAAAAAAGACAAAAAATATCAATAATTATTCAAAATAATTGATTTTATCATAAAATAAAGCTTAACTGTACTAAAACTAGTTATAATTAAGTTGAAGAAAGATGAGGTTCGAGTTCATCTTTCGTGTGTTACGTATTATTTGCTAGCTCCGAAAGACTCTTCCGATTTTAGATTCCGCTTTATGTAGGGAAAACCTAAGAAGTGTAAATTTTAGGATATAGATAGTATCCAATTCAAGGTAGTAAGAATGGCAGAATTAGTCAACGGTACAGTAAAATGGTTTAATGATGAAAAAGGTTATGGATTTATTCAACAAGAAAATGGTGGGGACGATGTTTTTGTACATTTTCGTCAAGTGAATAATGATGATGGTGGTCGTGTTACATTAAGTGAAGGTCAAGCAGTTACCTTTGAAATAGGTGATGGTCAAAAAGGACCACAAGCCGAAAATGTAACGCCTCTTTAAGAAGCGATCATTCAATGCGCCATACTTTTTAGTATGGTGTATCTAAGTACAAAGTGTATTGAACTACACTGTAATCTCTTTAATATCCGCAATATTTCTAAATGTTTTATAAATAGCCCCAATCATATGTAGACGGTTATTTTTTAATGCTTCATCGTCAGTATTGACCATAACATCATCAAAGTATGCATCTAACTCCGGCTTTAGCCCAAATAGTGCTTCAAGTTGACTCTTGTATTCTGTGTAGTTTTGCTTCATTATATTTTCATATGCACGATAAAGCGTGATTTCTGCCTCTTCTTTAAAAAGCGTTACCTCTATATTTAGTTTACTTTCTAAGTCAATATCTTTAGAGATATTTGCCACACGTTTAAACGTAGAAAATTGTTCTTTAAAAGTTTTGCTGCTGAGTATTTTTTCTAGTGCTGAAACTTTTTTGGCTATTTCATTGATATCCCTCTCTCCAGAGGCAAGAACAGCTGCGATAACAGAAGGGTTGGCATCAAGAGATTTACTGATACGTTCAATCATAAAATCACTCAGTTGTTTTGTATCAAAGGTATTATACCCATCTTGTAGTAACGTGAGTATATCATCGATATTAAAGGCTAAATCATAAGTGGTAACGATGCGTACTATCCCATTGACTGCACGACGTAAGGCAAAAGGATCTTTAGATCCCGTAGGTATTTTGCCTACCGAAAAAAGTCCAAAGAGTGTATCTAATTTCACAGACATTGACACAATAGAAGAGAAAATAGAACTTGGCAATGCTGCCCCCTCACCCACTGGCATATACTGCTCTTTAATGGCTGTGTATACCAATGCGTCTTCTCCTAAAGCTTTAGCATA
>QNZW01000121.1 GCA_003978375.1 Sulfurovum sp. | reverse complement strand
ACAGATGAGGTGAGAGCAATACGTAAAAAACTAAAACTCACGCAAGAGAAAGCGTCACTTTTTTTTGGTGGAGGAATAAGAGCTTTCCATAAGTACGAAACAGGAGAAAATGCCCAAAGCAGACCTCTAGATATACTACTTAAACTCATGGATAGCGGTAAGATTTCTATGGAGGATTTGCAAAGTGTAGGGTAGGTATTACTTATATGCTTCATGTAATAGGGTGAATGAAAATTATTTTAGGGATAATATTTCCTCACAGCTAATGATAGAAAAAGTCATACTTTTAGATTGAGAGATTGATTGTAAAGAATAGGTATCTAGGGTTTTAGAAGTGAGAGCATATGTGACAAGTATTCCAAAAAGAATACTTGTTTATAATGATTAGATACAAGGATCTTGCATGAAGTTTGCATCAGAGAAGAGATAAACTTCCACGCGTCTATTAAGTGCCATATTTTCAGCAGAAGTGTTAGGTGCTATAGGTTTATTATAGGCACACCCTTTGGTACTTTTTGCACCCAAAATATTAGCCACGCTTAAAGCTCTTTCTTTGGAGAGTTTTTGGTTATAGTCATAGCTACCTCTATTGTCTGTAAATCCTGCAACACCTACAATGGTTTGTGGATAATTGTTAAGAAGTTGTGCTACGGTTTGAACTTTTGATCTGGCTTGTGGTTGGAGTACAGAAGAAGCTGTTGCAAACATCATACTGTCTCTAAACAAAAGTTTTACATAGGTATCTGTTTTTGAGACAATAATATTTTTATTTGGGTCAAGTGCAGCAAGGGGGTCATTATCTACGCCTGTACCAAGAGCACGTGCGATTTCATTGGCTTGTCTATCTAACATATAGCCTGTACCTCCACCAATGGCAGCACCAGCAAGTGCACCAATAGCAGCACGTCTGTTTTTGTGATGGCCTTTTGTGTTATAACCTGTGATTGCTCCTGCAATTGCTCCTGCAACTGCTCCTGTTTTTGTGCGGTTGTATGTATTATCTTGTGTAAGTCCTGGTTGGTTATAACAACCACTTAATATAAAACTTGCTAGAGTTGTTGCAAGTATGGGTTTGAGTAATTTCATTGTATTTCCTTTTTTATTATTCATGTTGGTCTATTCCCATCCACCTGTTTGTTTTGGTTTTTCACCACCTACGACATTTCCTGTAGCACCACCTAAAACACTACCTAACACAGCACCTGCTGCAATATTTGTGCCACTGCCATCACCTACATTTCCTCCTATTACTGCACCTGTTACTGCACCAACGGCAGCTCCTGTTTGTGTAGAGGGGTTAGAAATATTATCTTGATTGACACAGGCACTAAGCACAAAAGCACCGATACCTACAATCATTAAAAATTTAAATATCTGCAAAGTCATATTTTAATCCTTTTGAAAATTAAGATAGTAGATTATAACATAACAATTGTGTTGAATAGTGTTATGGTTTTATTATCTTTTCATGCCATTGCCAAAGGGTTTTTTCAAAACCTATTTGTTTTGTTTGATAAAAATGAAGAGGTTTTATAAGATAGTCTTGTGCTACCCAACCATTGAAATCATGAGGATATTTATAGTTTTTTGCATGTGTTTTAATATGAGAAGGAATAGGATGTATTTCTCCAGATTTAATAGACGCAAGTGCATCATTAATAGCGAGGTAAGCACTGTTTGATTTAGGAGATGAGGCCAAATAAATAACCAGCTGTGAGAGTGAAATTCTAGCTTCTGGATAACCAATATGTTTGACAATATTTAGTGTGGATGAAGCCAAATTAAGAGCAGGGGGGTTTGCGTTGCCTATATCTTCACTGGCAAGTATAGCAAGTCGTCTAGCTATGAATTCTGCAGGTTCTCCTCCATCAATGAGCCTAGCAAGGTAATAAATTGAAGCATCGATATCGCTACCTCTAATACTTTTAATCATTGCAGAAGCAAGCTCATAGTGGCTTTCGCTTTCGCTACTTCCTGCTTGCATGGCATGGGGACGTATTTGTTTTAATATATCTAAAGTAATGCGTGCAGGAGAATGGCTAAGCCATGCACTTTCCAACAGATTTAACATTGCACGCATATCGCCACTACTAGAGAAGACAATATATTCTATGGCTTTCTCATCTATCTCTATATGTTCAAGGGCAATAATGTCTAAAAGGTAGTCATGAAGTACTTTTTGTGAAAGACTTTTTAATTCAAAAAGATGCGATCGTGATCGCATAGCAGCAGTAAGAGAAAAGTAAGGATTTTCTGTCGATGCACCAACAATAAGTGCATCATTGCGCTCCATAAAAGGAAGCAAGACTTCTTGCTGGTTTTTGCTTAGTCTGTGCACCTCATCTATAAAGATAAGAGGTTTTTGTAGGGCATGGGTATAGGTTTTAAATATTTTACGTAAATCTTCTATTTTAAGAGATGTGGCATTCATCTCATAAAAAGGACGTTCAAGTGTGGAAGCAATAATTCTTGCTAAGCTTGTTTTCCCACATCCAGGAGGACCATAAAAAAAAGTATGAGAAAATGCGTCAGACTCTATGAGTTTACGAAATACAGCATCTTTGTCTAGAAGATGCTGTTGTCCTATGATTGTATCAAGCGTTTTAGGACGATATTTTAGAGAAAAGTTTAACATATATTAATCTTTGTATTTAAACTTTCTGTTGTCATTTTCGATGGCTTGTTTTTTTGCATTGGCTTCATTTTTTGCTTGTGCAATAGTGTTTGCACGTTTGCGTTTCATAAATTTATGCAAATCATCATACTCTCTTCGCGTAAAATAACGTGTTTTATTTTCTGGTAAATTGTTAAGTTCTATACCACCAAAGGCAATACGTTTAAGGTCAAGTATTTTAGCATCAAAATGTGCAAAAAATCGCCTTAACTCTCTGTTTTTACCTTCTGTGATGGTGACACGAAGCTTGGTAAAATTCTTTCCCTCGCTACGTATTTCAAAATGAGCAAAGGGCGCAAATTCCATGCTATAAATTTTGCTTTTTTCGTGTGCTCCA
>QNZW01000120.1 GCA_003978375.1 Sulfurovum sp. | reverse complement strand
AAACCAGGTAAGAAAAAAGCAAGACGTTCTCCACAGTTTTCAAAGCGTTAATGCTTCTTCAGAAAAAGATAGTCGGTACTTTTACTACTATTTTTTTTTGCAAGAGTTTCTCTCTTGCAAATTTATTTATTCTTTTTCTTTTACTTTTCCAACAAATATTAACCAAATCAAAGTATAATCCCTACAATTGATCTAAGGCAATCATAATGACAATCTGGAAATATGAAGAAACAAAACCAACACACCGTTTGGTAAAACTTTATAAAGAAGACCATGGAGAGGGTGAGTATATGGGTGATTTGGATGAGGATAGTATTAAAAATATGATACTTGACATCAAGCCAGATGTACAGATAGATCAAGCATTTGGTACCTTGAGCTATTTTGGGATGTTGCCTCTACTTGTAACTAAAAAACAAAATAGTTAGCAACCCCTAGCAGACTTAAGCGAATCATTTGAATCAAGGCAGTACCAAAAATATTGCCTATTTGGCATGAGGTACAATGCGTATATTTTTTACCTTCTATTTTCGCAACAAAGAAGTAGATTATGATCAAAAGAAAAACAAACAACATGATATAATTTTCTATCTGCGAAAGAGAAAGGGCTAAAGTATCTGAGACAAAAAATCCTACAACAACACCTATAGCCCCTATTATCAAAGTAACAGTAATCGTTTGTAATAGGTATGTAGAAAGTGTTGGTTTGGTAGGACAACTCTCTACCAAAACAGCATCGGTATGATTTTCTAGTTTGGTTTGAAAAATATTTCTCTCTTCTTCATTCATACGCATCCTAAAATCAGCCCCTAAAAGATAGTCTGTTTTTCTTTGTATTAAAATGGCTAAATCATCTTCTGCTGTAAGGAAATGTTGTTTGCCTGTACGGTCTTCGTAGGTAAGTTTGATTTTTTGGTAACGTTTGGTTTTTCCTGTGAGGTTTGGGAAATAGGCTGTTTTTTCTGTGGGAGTAAGTGTGCCTTCTTTGGTGATAATAATTGGGTTAATACATTCTAAAAAATCACCATTTTCTTTTTTGATAACACATACGGTATAAGCAGAACCTATTTGGTAGGCAGCAAGGGCTTCAAGATTGTTTGCTTCTATCGTATCTTTTAAATCTTGCAATAAGGTATACAATGCTTCATCATAATGACGTACTACGCCATCAAAAGCCTTACTAGGTGTGGTAGGGTATTGGATAATAGGTTTAATCATATTTTTTCTTTAAAACACTTATGTTATTTTTTGGGTAAAAATTAAGATAAACGTTTTGTTTGTACCCTAAGTTAGGGTACAAAAATATTAGTGGCTTTTATTGACGACGATTAACATTTTGATGTTAATCACAACAAATCTAAAAAATTGCCAAATTTTACATGTACGCATTTTTCTTGCGAAAGCCCCTGGGATCATCGTAAGGTTAAATGCATCACTTTTTGCAAAGTTTTCTTCTTCTGGGTTTTTCATTGCTTACTCCTTGCTTATTTTGTTAGTTTTCATTATGTTATCTTAGCTTATTCTGGGATTAAAGTCCAACCTGGCTTGAGTTTCGCTTTATAGATAAACATATGATGTAAAATATGTTTAATCCAGTGTCCAGCAAGTCCTATTTCACCAAAGGTATAGTCTGTATCACGTCCTGTTCCAGGATATTTATCAAAGTCAGGAACCACAGGATAGACAGTCATAGCCGCAGCAGTACCGTCTAATCCACCTTTCCCTGCACTTGCCACACATGCTGCACCCATTTCTGCCATAGAAGCTTCATGTAAATGTGCATTCTTGCCATCTTTAATTCTATCACACACAGAGTGAGCAACAGCTTTACCAATGATACCTGCTGGCATACCTGTTCTAGGTGGTGTAGGGTTAATTGGTGTGCCATTTGGAGAACTCATAGGTTTAGAAATAAGATGTGGTGGAGCAAAGGCAATACCACAAGCAAAAATATTATCAAAATCTGGATTTTGATATGTTTTAGGCCAGTCAGATGCTTTCCAGTCTTTATAGGCACCTGCGTTGTAGTTTGCATCTACCTTCATAAAGCCGTTTGGTGCAAAAAGTGTCTCTGTGATATCGCTACCGTCTTTATCGAATGCTTTTAGTCCAACACCTGAAAATGGTGGGATAAGCATAGCAAAATCGAAGGTCTCTTCATGCATTGTGCCATCGAGAAGTTCATATTCGATTTTACCATCTTCTACTTTGGAGGTATGTGCACCAATAATCCATTCTACATCTCTTTCTGCATATAAAGATTCAGCAAAAAGTTTAGAACTTACCACATAACCACCTACTTTCATATGAAGACCACCCATACCAAAGTCACCAAGAAATGATTCGTTAGAGATCCATTTGATATCTATCATATCACGGATACCTGCTTTTTTAGCTTCATGCTCAATATTGAAAATATATTCAAATGCTGCACCTTGACAGGTACACATACCATGTCCTGTACCTACAAGAATTTTTTGTCTTTGACCCTGTTTTGCTTTTTCAAAAATTTGTTGAAGTTCTAAATTTGCATGTACTGCATGGTCTGCTGTACATACCGAAACAGTATGACCTCCAATGTCACCTTTTCCATTACCAAGCCCTGGAGTAGCATCAAAATTGAGTTTTGGACCAGTGGCATTAATAAGATAATCATAGTGTAACTCTTCTGTTTCACCTTGGTTATCTTCTTTGGTTGATTGAATGGTAATATATGGTGTACCATCTCCTTCTTTTCCATTTGGATGAATAGAAACAGCCAGTGCTTGTTTGTATTCTATACCTGCTTTGCTATAAACAGGAGCAAGAGGAAAGATAACATCTTTCTTGTTCATTGCACCTACCCCTACCCAAATATTTGATGGAATCCAGTTCCATTGTGAATTTGGTGTTACTACGAATACTTCGTGTTCATCACCTAGCCATTTTTTTGCAAATGTTGCAGCAGTGTGTCCAGAAACACCACCACCCATAACTACCAATCGTGCCATAATTTTCCTTCCTTGTTTTTA
>QNZW01000153.1 GCA_003978375.1 Sulfurovum sp. | reverse complement strand
TTTTTATACCCAAATGAGATGATAGCAAGATGGGGTGGTGATGAGTTTTTATTGATGATTCGGGAATACAACAAAAAAAGATTAAAAACAAAAATCAAAAAAATACACCAACGTATTGAAACCCATACCTTCACACAGGTCAAAAATCTTACAGCAAGTTTTGGTGTTGCGCGTGTAAATAAAAAAGACAATAGAGACAGTTTACTTTACAGAGCAGACAAAGCACTTCGTAAAGCAAAAATGAAAGGCAAAAATAAAGTTGTATTTAAAAAATATAAAGAATAATATTTTTTAAGCTGTCGTTTAAGGCAAATGCATTATAATTTCATCCACTTGGACAGATGGGAGAGCTGGTTTAATCCGCGCCCCTGCTAAGGGCGTGTAGCCTCACGGTTACCGAGGGTTCGAATCCCTCTCTGTCCGCCATCCATATAGAATCCTAAACATAAATAATGACATAAAAGTATTGCAACAATATAAGATGTTTTTTAATGAAAATATATGTATAAATATTTAATAAACAATAAAATCTATAGAAATACTTGACATTAAAATATATTTTGGTTACACTACGAATATATTTAAAATATAAATATTATGTGAAACCCTATAAAGATACATACCTTGATGGACTTTGAATCATTTGTCTCCGCAATAATTGTAATCTCTTACGATATGAAGGTGTTATATTTGGTCTAGGGTTTCCCAAAATATTTTGAATATAAATAATAGAGGAAAATATATGTCAAAAAATAGTATTTCAGCTTCTTGTCCTATTTCAACAAAAAAGATAGATACAAATATAGTGCGCATAGTTTCTTTTCAGGTTGCTTTTTTCACAGTATTGCTTTTGCTTACAAAGGAGCAAGGGTTTGCTTTTGTACTTTTATTTGACTTTGTTGTAAGAAGTTTGCGTCTGAGTAAAATGAGTCCATTTTATTTGATTGCTCAGTTTGTTGTTAAGGGATGGGGCATTGCTCCTAAGTTATGTGATGAATCCCCTAAACGTTTTGCACTTTTTTTAGGATTACTTATCTCTATTATTCTTGTGATGCTGATTATCTCTGGTTTGACAAAAATTGCTACTGTTCTTGCCATTGTGTTATTGATTTGTGCATTACTTGAGACACTATTTGATTTTTGTATAGGATGTAAGCTATACTATCTTATTCAAATAAGTAAGGGGTTTTTTGCAGATGATAGGCATTTCAAGTAAAACAGTTTATGCTGTGGCTGCATTGCAAGAGTTAGGAAATATTCATACAGAAAAGGTTCTTAAAATCAAAGAGATAGCAAGTAAAGCAAATATACCTCAAAATTTTTTAGAACAAATTTTATTAGAGCTTAAAAAGCAAGGATTATTACTGAGTACAAAAGGTATGTATGGTGGATATAGACTCGCAAAAGACTTAAAAGACATAACATTAAAAGATATTGTACTTATTTTAGAATCAGATGCATTTTCTGATGTGTGTAAAACAGACAATGAAGGACTAAAGCTTTTTTGGAAAGAGATAAAAGAAGATATTTCATCTGTATTTGAGGTACCCCTTTCAGAACTTAAAAACTATCAACTACAATCTGCCAAAACACTAAATTATACCATATAGGAATAACAATGGATCATGTCACAGACTTTAATTACTTTAACACACTGCTTGTACATAGTGTAGGTTCAAATATTGGTCCTATAGCACCTACAATTGTCCCTTCTGCTGCGTATGGATATATCGATGCACAAGAGGCTGAAGGTATCTTTGCCGCAGAAATTAATAAACCACTTTATGCAAGAGTAGGGAATCCAACCAATGCTAAACTTGAAAATATCATAGCTCAAATGGAAGGTGGAATTGGTGCGATTGCCACTTCATCTGGGATGGGTGCTATTGCTATGGTATGTACAGCGTTGTTATCTGTAGAAGATGAGATATTGTGTATCGGAGGTTTTTTTGGTGGTACCTATTCTTTGGTGAATGAAACGTTAGCACGTTTTGGTGTAAGGCATACACGTTGTGATGTTAATGATTTTGCACATATACAAAAGGTACTACAACGTGGGATACAATTGGTAATGTTTGAATCAGTAGGTAATCCTAGTTTGAGTCTTCCTGATGTACAAAAAATTATTGATTTATGTAACCAATATCATACTATTGTTATGATAGATAATACAGCTACTCCATTGTTGCTTCGCCCACTTACTATGGGGGCAGATATTGTGGTACATTCAAGTACAAAAAATATCTCTGGTCATTCAGCCGCTCTTGGCGGCATAGCTGTTTTTCGTGCGCTGAGAGAAGACAATGAAAAACTACTTCATGAAAAATACAAAGCCATACATAAAATAGTCAAAAAAATGGGTAAAAAAGCATTGATTCCTATCTGTAAAAAACGTGCCATTCGTGATTATGGTATGACAGCCAATGCATTTGGATCTTTTATGACAATGATAGGATTAGAGACACTCTCTCTTCGTGTGCAAAGGGTCAATCAAAGTGTTGAAAAAGTTGCATTGCTACTCAATGAAAAATTACCAAAAACAGTGAGTGTAAATCATCCTTGTTTACCTTCTAGCCCTGATTATGCACGATACCAATCAGATTTTTCAGATGGTTGTGGTCCTTTACTTACGTTAAATTGTGGTACAAAAAAGAAAGCATTTGCATTACTAAATCATCTGAAAATGGTGATACAAACAGCCAATATTGGTGACAATAGAACATTGGCTTTGCATATGACCTCTACAATTTATAGTGATTTTGATGAAAAAGCGTGTCAATTTTTAGGGGTAGATGAAGGACTTATTAGAGTCTCTATTGGCTTAGAGGACCCAGAAAGTATCGCTGAAGATTTTTTACAAGCAGCGACACATATATAAGGAAAAAAAATATGAACAATGTGATAGTTTGGCATAATCCAAGATGTAGTAAATCAAGAAACACAGTAGCGCTTTTAGAAGAAAATGGCATAGAAATGACTGTTGTAAAATACCTGGAAACACCACCTAATAAAGAAGAGATAAGTAATATTTTAAAGATGTTAAATATGTCTGCTAGAGAGCTTATGCGTACCAAAGAGGATAT
>QNZW01000135.1 GCA_003978375.1 Sulfurovum sp. | reverse complement strand
GCTCTATCTTTAACAAAGCCACAGTCGATAGCAATGAGACCACAGGAACCACTGAGACCAATATCACGACCCCAACAGGCACAGTGGAGAGTAGAGGAGGTCTTAAACTTATTAAAGTGGCACATATAAATGATAGAGGTGATGGTATTAATGCAGGAGACAGTATCATGTATACCTTTACGGTGATAAATACAGGTAATAGAATTCTTAAGAATATAACTATCACTGATCCTAAAGTCATTGTGCAAGGAGGACCACTCAGTAGCTTAGCAATAGGTGCAAGTGACAGTAGCACCTTTAGTGCACGTTATATCCTTACCCAAGCGGATATTGATGCAGGAAAAGTAGAGAATCAAGCATACGCCAAAGCCACTATGCCAAACGGTGTAGAGATAGATGCCAATTCTACAACAGTTGATCCAAGTGATAAAAATATTACAGGTGAACATAATCAAACGATTACTAGTCTAGTAGAGATGCCAGCGATTGCAATGATTAAAACAGCATTGGTAAAAGGAAATAAAAATAGGATTGAAACGATTCTTTATACTTTCACTGTTACGAATATAGGAAATGTCACATTGTATGATGTTAAAGTGGATGATGCAAGAATTGGTATTGAAGATTTGGTTATAGGTGATTTGGTAGTAGGTGCACAAAAAACAGTGACTGTCACATATAAGATCACAGCATTAGATGCATTAAGTGGAAGTATAGTCAATCAAGCAATAGTTACAGGATTTACACCAAGTGGAAAAGCTGTGTCAGATATGTCAGATAATAATTCAAATTATGAAAATGATAAGACAGTAACACCGTTGATAGTAAAACCAACACCAACACCAACTCTGACACCAGCACCAACAGCTACCCCAACAATAACGCCAACACCAACTGTGACACCAACACCAACAGCCACACCAACCGTGACACCAACGCCAACAGCCACACCACAGCCACAGCCAATTGCTTTAACATGTAATAATGCACAGGCACCTATAGCACACCATGATACGCAAGTCACTTTAATAAATGAGATAAGTATCATCAATGTACAATACAATGATGTATCACAAATGCCATTGGATAAAGAAAGTACAAGATTGATTGATGGATTAGGTGATGAAGTAATTACTTTAGATGTGGAGGATAAAGGAACATGGAATGTGGATACAGATACAGGAAAAGTGAACTTTACGCCACTCGATGACTTCTTGGGTGAAGTCAGTATAAAATATATCATCAAAGACAATTGTGATAAAACCAGTAATCAGGCTACGATTACTGTGATTTACAACAGATCTGGAGAAGTATGTCAAAATATATCAGACAATGGAGCAACATTAGGAACGATAAGTATGTTCTTTATGATGATACTCACAGGATCTATTGGATTATACTATATGAGAAGAGAAGAGTTATATCATACAAATGAAGAATAAAAAATAGAGAAAAATAATGACTATGAGGTGTTTCATAGTCATTAAGTAAGTTTTCACTACTGCTTAGCTAGAATAGTCTTTTTAACCCAAACAATGCTATTGCATCATTTGGGTTTAATATTTGTTTAGAAGGTAGAGTATTATGCTCATACGCAAACTATTTAAATTTGAAAATGCGCATATTGTACGTGATTGTAGTACACGGCGTTGTAGTGAAAATATACATGGACATTCCTATAGGATTGAGGTTCTTTTGGAGTCAAATTATTTAGACGATGGACAAATGGTGTATGACTTTGGGCTTACAAAGCGTTATATCAAAGAACTTATAGACTCTTTTGATCATGGTATTACACTATGGAGTAAAGATGATCCCAAATATATAGAGGCAATGAAAACCTATAGTAATAGATGGGTTGAGCTTCCCGTTTCACCTTCGGCAGAACAATTTTCGCGTGTAATTTATTTGATAGTGGAGCGTGTACTGTTTTGTACAGATATGCAAAATGGGGAGAAGAATGTACGCTTACATAGCATTATTGTACACGAAACACAAACAGGATATGCCCAAGGATTTAAAGAAGATGCATATTCTACATTAATGGGTGAGATTAAGCTTGAAGAGATTGTTTTTTCTCCACAAGTACAAAGTGAGTGGAGTGATACATTGTTGTGGGAAAAACTTTTATCACAGAAGTCAATAAAAAATCCTAAAAAAGTTTAGGTAAGTTTACTTTAGTATAATACGAGTATCTGAAAATTATAAGGAAAACGAAAAATGAAAAAAATTACATTATTATCATTGGTTGCAGCAAGTGTATTATTTACAGCGTGTGGTGAAAATACAGAAACAGTGACTGACACCGTAGAAAAAACAGCAAAAGGCACAACAGAAACAGTAACAGATACGATAAAAAATGCTGTAACTGGTTCAGCAAAAACAGTAACTGATACAGTAACTGATACAGCAAAAGGTGCTACAGAAACAGTAACAGAAACGGTAAAAAATGCTGTAACAGGTGCAACAGAAACAGTAACAGATAAAGTTACAGAGACAGCAAAAAATGCAACAGAAACAGTGACAGATACTGTAAAAAATGCCGTAACAGGTGCAACAAAAACAGTGACAGAAGTAGTGACTACAAATACAGCTGGGAAAGATGCATTTGCTAAATGTGCAGGATGTCATGGAGCTGATGGTAAAACAAAAGCACTTGGTAAGTCAGAAGTTATCGCAGGACAATCAGCAGCTGATTTGGAAAGCAAACTAAAAGAGTACAAAGCTGGTACAAGAAATGTAGCTGGTATGGGTATGTTAATGAAAGGTCAAGTTGCTTCTATGAGTGATGATGACATCAAAGCAGTATCTGAATATATTTCAGCATTATAAAATAGGCTTTATACTATCTTTCTTTTTTGAAAGATAGTTACAGCGTGAACAAATCTTCTTCTTTAGTAGAACAAAACTCCCATTTAATCGGTATCATTTTAACGCGTTTGTCTTTTTTTAGTTGTTTGACGTCGGGTGTAATGAGTAATAATCCATCGGCTTTTTGCATAGGCGAAATCATGCCAGGCATTTGTGGTGTTAAAGCTTCAAAATATGTACCATCAAAGCTACCTAAAATTACAGCATATTTACCACCC
>QNZW01000222.1 GCA_003978375.1 Sulfurovum sp. | reverse complement strand
CTTTTTCTTTTTTTTCTTTATAGATAAGTGCCTCTTCTATAGAACCATAACGCCCCTCAAGTGCAGTGATATCTGAAAGTCTATCTAAAATTTTTTCTATCTCCATCTCTTCTAGTTCTTGGGCTAAATTTTCTACAGCTTCAAAATCTGCACGTACCTGATTCATAGTATCTGCAAACAATGATGCATCTTTATCCAAAAGCCTATAGAGTTCTTTGACTGCATCTTCTGCCCCAAAAATATCCATAGCAGAAGATAAAGTTTCTTTAATTTTATCTACACGAGAAAGCTGTTGCTTGATTTGCATCAATTCGTCTGTTTCACCTACTTGTGGATTAATTTTTGTGATTTTATCTACTTCATAATTTGCAAACTCTATCAATTCTGCCAGTTTGGCTTCATCTTCTTTTATTTTATTTAACTCTTTTGTTTTTTCTTTATAAATAAGATAACGTTTTTGGTACGTATCTTGTAATTTTTTATATGCTTGATTGTTTGCAAAAAGTGTATGATCTATCATGCGTATCAGTGTTTCAGATTCAAAACCGCTCTTGTCACGTACTGAAAGATATTTGACATAAGGTTTAAACATATCATGAAGCACTTTTTTTGAAATATTTTGTCCCTCAATAAAATAACGCAATTTATCTTTTTTGAGTGTTTTTATGGTTATCTCATCTTCTAGTTCAAATATTTCATTTTCTAATGAGTCAGGTTTGGTAAGTGTCACTTCACATAAAGAAGCTGCACCTTGTGTTGTATAGCCAAAACTAGCGAGTATTGTTGACATGAGTACCGATTTACCTGCACCAGAAGGTCCGGTAAAGACAACAAGCCCTTTGTTAAATTCTAGCTCTACTTTTTCAAAAGTAAGCAAATCATGAAAATAGAGACGATTAATCAAAGTTTATCTCCCCAATGTAACTTTTCTCTCAATACAGAAAAGTAGTTACGTTCTTTTCTATGCAAAAGCATTGCACCTCTTTTTGCACCCTCTATATACAGCACATCCCCCTCTTCCATCTCGTATACTTCTTGTCCATCTATCGTGGCAATAGCTTCATATTTTTGGGCATCAAGTTCTATACTAAAGTCAGCTGGCACCACCAAAGGGCGTTGATTACTCAAAGAGTGTGCCAATACTGGTGTAATAATAAATGCTTTAGTTAGAGGATATACTACAGGTCCTCCTGCTGCTAAGTTATATGCCGTCGAACCTGTAGGCGTAGAGATAATCAACCCATCCCCACGATAAGAGTTAAAACGTTCTGCATCTATAGAAGCATTGACTTGTACCATTTTAGATGCTTTAGGCGAACTAATCACTACATCATTAAAAGCAAAAAATTCTTTTTTTTCACCATTTTTTTTCAATAAGTATCCTGCTATCATCATACGATCATCAATACGGTACTCTCCTGAGACAAGCTGAGTTAAAAAATTATCAACATCTTCTATCTTCACATCTGCTAAAAAACCTAAATTACCAGCATTGATTCCTACGACTGGCTTATGATAACCATAAGATCGACGTACTAAAGAGAGCAAAGTACCATCTCCCCCCAAAGAAACCAAAAAATCTGCCTTTTCACACATCTCATCAAATGGCACGCCTTCGATGCCTATCATTTTGGCAGAACGTTCTGCAAGAAGTACGCAAATACCTTTTGCCTCAAATTGTATTTTTATACGTTCATAAAGTTCATAAATATCTGAATCATTTGGTTTAAGTACAAAACCAGCTGTTTTTATTTGTTCTAATTTTTGTTTACTCATTTTCTATCTCATTTGTTACGCTTTTAATGATGATAGAGTAGCATAAAACAGCTTTGTAGAGGAAAAATCTTTCAAATTGTCATATTTTTGATTTAATTATGTATTTCTAAAAGAACTGCTATGAAGAAATTTGGGTTATTTTTTGTAAGTGCTCCCACAAAAAAGTGGAAGCGTCTAACGAAGATGCTATTAATATTTTTTAAGCATTTCATTTTTATATATAAAGTAGAGTGTATCACCTTTAGAAGCAGAAGCAACTGTTTTTTTAATCCAATTAGAAACAAATCCAACTTGTTTTCCTCTTCCTCCTCCATGTGTTACAGCAACTACAACATCACCAGCAGTTGAATGATATACCCATGGTGATCCACTGGTACCAGCTTTGCCTTTTCTAAATCTTTTTGCTACAAAAAGATTCATTTTTTTCTTTTTCGAAGCTTTAGCTGGGATATTTGACCAAGATTTTTTTCTAGATACTTTTTTAATTTTAATCATTTTATCTTGTGGCTTAAGTCTATCATCCAACATCAATACAGGTTCTACACGCTCTATTGAACTTTTTAATTGAATCAAAGCAATATCTGCTTTTTTCTTTTTGAAAACTTTTTTAGCGCGTACATAACTATACTTTCCACTTTCGTTAAGATATCCTACTTTAATCTTATTTGGGTGACGCACTTTTCTACGAGGAATACAATGTGCTGCTGTCATTGCCCAATTTTTATGAATCAATGTTGCCACACAACCTCTAAGTTTTAGAGAATAATCTTTGCGAGATTCCACGCTATATGGTGTTGTTTCATCTGTTACAAGCATATAATCTACTTCTTGTGTAGCTATTCTTCTTACAGGTGATTCATCTTGCTTATTGTCTGCGTTATCTATCGTTTGATTCCACTTACTGATATCTAAGTTATCAACCCATACCGTATTTAAACCAGGCTCTACTGTATAACCAGTTGCTTTTTCTCCTGCTGCTATACGCGTAGATTTTGCAGATTTTGCAATCTTCTTATTGTCTGTATCACCTATCATTTGATTCCACTTACTAGTATCTATATGATCAACCCATACTGTATTTAAACCAGGTTTTACTGTGTAGTCAGTTACTTTTGACATTTCAGTTGTTACACAAGCAGGTTTTATTTCTTTTTCAGCATCTTTAGGCTTAGGTGGTAATGGAATTCTTGTTTCACATACTGTTCTTCCCAATTCTGGATATTTATCCGTAAGTGCATCCATCTCTGTCGATGGTGCTTTCTTTGCATTGTTCGCTTTTGCTATCGATTGATTCCACTTACTCATATCTAAGTGATCTACCCATACCGTATTCAAACCAG
>QNZW01000169.1 GCA_003978375.1 Sulfurovum sp. | reverse complement strand
ATTTTTTCTATCAATTCTTGTTGATTTTTTGCCGAAAAAGCAATACCATCTATTGTATAAAAAGCATCTCCTAATACAATCACTTTTTTATGAAACAAAAGAGACTCTAATCCAACTGTTGAATTTATTGTAATCACTGCTTCGCTTTTTTCTATAAGCTCTTGTGTACTATAGGTATTTCTAAAATGCAAATTTGGCATCTCTTTAATATGTGCATATAAATCTTCGTACGAAATGCCGCTTGAAGGATGTTCTTTAAATACAAAATGATATGCACTCTCTTGTGATATTTTTTCAATCACATCAAAAAGCATTCTCATATTTTTAACCCATTTTGAGTGTGAGATAATTTGCGTATCATAATCGACTTGAAACGGTACAAAAATATAAGAGGAGGGTAAAGTCTCTTTTTGACCTTTAAATATCTCTTTGTTTTTACCTATTCTAGGTACCAATTGCGTAGGTAATTCTGTCGTGGCATGATAGTTTTTAAAAAAAGATTTTTCTCTAGGTACAGAATTATTGATATTGATACCCTTGTCATCAAATACCATCGTATTTGGAAGTAAACCATTTTCAAAAAAATAGACTTTTATTTTTTGTATTTTTGCCACTTCAAGTGCAATTTGTTGACGAAATTTACCACCATTCCATACAAGCATTTTGTTATATCCATGATCTAAGGCTGCATAATATCTTAAAAAATTAAGCATAGAAAATAGCTTAAAATAGCTTTGCACTAAAAAGAGAGGAATCTTTAAATTGGTTTTGGCATAAAACTCTGCTACAGCAAAATCATACGCACTTTGTAAATGGGCATTTTTTAGTTTATCCCATCCCTTAAAAGAGAGTGCATAACATTTTTTGCTCACAATAATATTAAAATTTTCATGGGGGCATTCTGCCACTATTTTTTCAAAAAAACGTTTACGACTATTCCTAAAAGCAAACAATGCAATCTTGTCTTTACTTTGCTTCACTTTGACCCTTTTACTTCCATCTCTTATGCATCCAAAACCACTGTTTTGGCTGTTTTTTTATCACCGACTCCATGATGTCTGCTTGTTGTTGCGTAAGTATAGCTAAGTCTTCCTCTTGATTGTCTGTTTTGATACTTTTTATTGGTTCATAAATCTTTACCGTATAGTGTTCATAATCTTCTGTACTAATATACGCAGGAATTAAGTCTAAATCAAATTTACGCGAGAGTATAGAAGCCAGTGGTGTATGTGTCGCTTTCTTTCCAAAAAAATCCACCTCGATAGATTGGTTTTTACGTATAGCTTGATCGGTCAATATCCCTACTGTTTTGCCTTCATTGATTGCTTTAATGCAACCTTTCATCGCACCTTTTTTGTAAACCATCTCTACATTAAATTGTTCTCTATTTTTTTTAAGCAATGCATCCATAATTTTAGAATCTAATTGACGTCCCACACCTACTAAAGTCATATCAAATTTTATAGCAATGGCTTGTGAGAGTAGCTCCCAATTACCAAAATGTCCTGTAACTAAAATAAATTTTTTACCCTCAGCTTGATACTGTTTTATATTCTCTTCGCCTTCAAAAGAGACTTTTTTAATGACCTCTGCTTTTGCTAAACCATCACGCTTTACAATACCAAAAACAGTATCTATTAAATTCATAAAAGCTGCTATACCTATGTTTTGTTTTTGACTTTTACTTAAGGATGATACAAATGCCAACTCTAAATTTTTATCTATAATCGTTCGATGTTTTGCACTTAAACCATAAGCTGTTTTTGCCAATCCTTTCATCATCATACGTACAATATTATCTGGAAATATCCTAAGAAGTATCGCAAACAATTTATAGATGCCAAGATAGAAATAATCAATCAAATAAAAGCTCCTCTGCCATCTTTATAATCTTTTTTTCATCAATATCTATAATAGAAAAATCATTTTTATTGAGTTTATAATGATTGACTGTTGAGTCTGATTTTATCACTTTATTGATGGCTGTTTGATACACACGATTAACTGGTGTTGGTCCAAAAATAGTAATAGAAGGGATGTTAAGCCCCCATGCCATATGTGTGGGGCCAGTATCATTGCCTATGAGCAAATCTGATTTTGCAATCATCGCCTTGAGTGCATTAAGGTCAATCTTTGGCAATACCCTTGCAAAGGATGAATGTGAAGCGATCCACTCTGCATTCTCTCTCTCTTCTTGTGACCCCCAAACTATGAGTATATTTTGTTTTAAACCATCAGCGATTTTAGCAAATTTTTCTTTGGGGTAATTTCGACTTTGCCATGTTGAACCTATCACAAAAACAATATTTTTTTTCTCATTGCTAAGGTAGACATCTATTTCGGGAATATCTGTGTAATACAAAAAAGGCTCTTTTTCTTGTATCATTTGTGAATCTATCTCTGTATCTAATGGCGCTGCAATGACCTTCACATTTCTGTCTATTGTATTGGCATCATAGGCAATCTTGACTTTATCATGGTACAGATACGAGGCAATACCTTCACGAATAGATGTACGAGAAAAACCTGCAATTTTTGTACCCAAAAATTTTGCAGTAAATGCCGACTTTAAAAGTCCTTGTGCATCTATTACCAAATCATAGTTGTTTTTTGCATATGCTTTTATCTTTCGTATTTGAGCAAAGACTTCTTTTTTATTTTTTTTAATAGATTTTAAATTGACAGGTAATATATTGTCTATATCTGGATTTCCTTCTAGAAGTTGCATAAACCCTTGCTCTACTACCCAGTCTATCTGTAATGTTGGATTTGCTTTTTTAATATACTGAAGTGCTACCATCGCATGGATAATATCTCCCATTGCAGAAAGCTTAACAATCGCTATTTTCACTCATCCTACCTTCATACTTTTTCAACATTTTAACACATTTTTAGCTATAATCACGATAAATAATAACCCTCCATATAAAGGAACAGTCACGTGATTGGAATTGTCGATTACCATATGGGTAACCTCGCCTCTCAGTCATCAATGCTTTTACAAAAGTTGGTGCCAATGCTGTACTTGAGAGTGATCCAAGCAAACTCATGCAGTATGATAAACTCATTTTACCAGGTGTAGGTGCTTTTGCTGATGCGATGGAACACCTCAAAAGTAATGGTATGGATAAAGCAGTAAAAGAGTATGCCAACAGTGGCAAACCCCTACTTGGTATCTGCTTGGGGATGCAACTGCTTTTTGAAAGTTCTGAAGAGTTTGGAACAACCAAAGGACTTGGGCTTATTCCTGGTAAAGTTATCGCTTTTGATGAACATCGTTTTGACCATCCACAAAAAGTGCCTCACATGGGCTGGAATGAACTCTTTGTACAAAAAGAAACACCCCTATTTCATGGATTGAAAAAAGAATTTTATCTCTATTTTGTGCACTCTTTTCATGCTGTTTGTGATGACAGTTATATCATAGGAAAAACACACTATGGTTATACTTTTGTAAGTGCTGTACAAAACAACAACATCTACGGCATCCAACCCCACCCAGAAAAAAGCCATATAAATGGGCTAAAAATTATAGAAAATTTTGCTAAACTATAAACAATCTTAAAGTGGGTCTTTAACCCACCCTACCAAGGAAACAAATTGACAATACTCCCAGCCATAGACCTCAAAGACGGAAAAGCAGTAAGACTTAGTAAAGGACTCATGGAGTCTGCGAAGATATATTCTGATGAGCCGTGGCAAGTGGCTAAAAAGTTTGAAGAGCTGGGAAGCGAGTGGGTGCACCTCGTTGACCTCAATGGTGCTTTTGCAGGAAAGCCTGAGAACTTAGAGCAGATAAAAAAGATTAGAGAAAACTGTAATCTCAAACTAGAGCTTGGTGGTGGCATTCGTGATGAAGAGACTATTAAGATGTATTTGGAACTAGGGATTGATAGACTTATCTTGGGCTCTATTGCTGTAAAAGATGCTCAGTTTGTTAAAGATATGGCTAAAAAATATCCCATAGTCGTAGGCATCGATGCCATTGATGGCATGGTGGCTGTAGAGGGCTGGGCAGAGACTTCAGACATGAAAGCCACAGATTTGGCTCGTGAGTTTGCCTCTTGTGGTGTGGAGGCTATCATCTGTACTGATGTGGGACGTGATGGCATGATGACTGGTGTAAATATAGAGTTTACAAAAGCTATCCAAGATGCCTGTGGCATCGAAACCATTGCAAGTGGTGGGCTCAAAGACATGAAAGATATTCATGCTCTGATAGATGCTGGTATTGATGGCACAATCGTAGGCAAGGCATTTTATGAAGGTACTCTAGATTTGGCAGATGCCTTTAAGGTGAGCCATGCAAGATAAGTACTATGAACTCACCATCACACTTAACGACGATTTTGTAGAATTTGTCG
>QNZW01000220.1 GCA_003978375.1 Sulfurovum sp. | reverse complement strand
GTAATGGCACGTACAAGCTTTCCATTCTCATACAGTAGATTCATACTAGCACCATCAAACTTTGGTTCACACATATAGGTACACTTACCAATTTTTTTCTCTACTCTATTTAACCACGATACAACTTCTTCTCTAGTAAAAACATCTTCCATACTCCACATACGCTTGATATGCTTGGCTTTGCTAAACTCATCACGCACCACACCTCCCACACGCTTTGTCGGTGAATCTTCTAACGCTTCATCTGGATGTTCGGCTTCATAGTCTAATACCTCATGGTAAAGCGTATCATACTCTTCGTCCGTTGCTATGGGATTATCTTCTACATAGTAGGCATGTGCCCATTTTTTTAGAATTGTTATTTTGTCTTGATAGTGTTGTTTTGTCATATTATATTTCTAGACCTTTACTTTTAAACATTTGTATAATTTCTTTCTTCTTAGTACTGACAGTATAGCTTTTCTCATTTTTTATAGGTTACTTTTTCTTTTTTCCCATAAAACTTAGGTTGTGTATTTAAAATATATACATCCAAAAAAGCTTTTACTCTTGCAAGGTATTCTCTAAGCTGCATCTTATACGCTGCTTTTGTACCAGGGATGTCTTTGGCAATAAATCCTATGGCTTTTTGTCCTTTTACTTTGGCTAGAAACAAAGCACGTTCCAAGTGAAATTTTTGAGAGATAATAATGTAATCTTTTAATCCAAAAATAGCTTCTGCACGTATCACAGAGTCTAATGTCCTAAACCCAGCATAGTCTTTGCTAATATATTTTGCAGGTATACCTGCTTTAACTAAGTCTTTATACATAGCAGTTGCCTCATCATAATACCGTGTACCGTTGTCACCAGAAACCACGATGGCTTTGATTTTTCCTGCTTTCCAAAGTGCTACAGCCGCGCGTATACGGTACATATAAAAATAATTTTGCTTACCCCTCTTAACATATTTTGCTGTACCCAAAAGTAACGCGGCATCTTTTGATGGAATCTTCTCAACACTATCATAAAGCATATTTCCCATTTTTACGACATATCTATCGATACTATAAAGTATCATCACACCTACAATAAAGAGTATAAAAAACCATTTTAACGTTTGCATAATACTACCGTAATACTTCACAAACCATCAAAGCTTGACGATGTTCCATCACATCATGACAACGCACTATATTGGCCCCATTCTCTACAGCTTTAAGATGGATAGCCAAGGTTCCTGCTAAGCGTTCTTCTGTAGGCGTAGGTATGATTTTATCTATCATAGATTTTCTACTCGCACCTACCAATACTTCACAACCAAAGACTTTGAAATGTGCCATATTTTTAATCAGCGTAATATTATGTTCTAGCGTTTTACCAAAGCCTATACCCACATCTAAAATAATATTTTTTCTCTCCAAACCCAAAGCTTCACATTTGTCTATGCGTGTTTCAAAAAACTGACTTACTTCAACCATTACATCATCATATTTTGGATTTTGTTGCATGGTTTGTGGTGTGCCTTGCATATGCATAATACAAAGTTTAGCATCATATTGGACTGCTAGTTTAATCATAGCTTCGTCACTTGCCCCTGTAATGTCATTGATAAGAGTAAATCCAGACTTGAGTGCATATTCTACGACAGATGGCGTAGTGCTATCTATAGAAAATAGAACCTTTTCATATAATTTTTCAGAAGCTATGGCATCACAGATGGGTTGAATACGTATCAATTCATCTTCTTTGCTGACCTTATCTGCATTAGGACGTGAAGAGACTGCCCCAATGTCAATCATATCAGCACCATCATCTATCATCTTTTTTATTTGTACAATAGCATCTTCTTTTTGAAAACGGCTCTGTGCAAAAAAACTATCATCATTGGCATTAATGATACCCATTATTTGGATAGGATAATGTTTTATTTTTAAAAATTGTTTAAGTGCTTTTGCTACATCTTTCAATCCAAAAGGCTGGGCCAACTCTTTGCGGGAGAGTATTTCCATATGTTTACGTGTACCAATGAGGATACAATCATACTTCTCTTTTTCACAAAGTATCACACCCCCTGGTACAGCTAGTTCTGCACCTATACTTAAGGCATCTTGTTTGAGTATATTTGCAGCAGGAACCTTTAGGTCTTTTATAAAAAAATAAAGAAGATCCATCTTTTTAGCCATAATAGCCACACCACCACCCTCAACACCAAGTGCTTTGAGTGCTTTTTTCTTATCAGAAATTGAACCTAATTTATATATATACATATCTAAAAAATCCTCCATAAATCACACAAATATGTTTCTTGTCATCCCGAACATCTTTACAACGATTTTAATACGCGATAATTAAAAAACATATCTAATCATTTTATCGTTTTTTTCTTGCAAGTAATTTCAATAACAAAGCATTAAGTACAAACTGAGGAGGCGAACCCACATCTAAAGCCATCCTACACTCCGAAAATAAAGACAGTGTCTTTTCATCTAAGTCAAAAGATTGAGAATGTATAGCCTGTTTTACAATACGTTCTATCACAACACCCATCTCTTTAGCTTGGGTACGTTTATGTGTTTGTATAAAGTCATACACCAACGCAAGCGATAAATGTGTAACATCTAACCCCAAATCGTCTATCGCTTCTGTTCCCGAAAGTACAATAATAGGTAGACGTGATTTAATCGTATCTAAAATTGTTGATTTGCTTTGGGTTAAAAGTATAAATTCTTTATTTTTAGGAGGCTCTTCTATGACTTTTAGAAGTTTGTTTTGTACGATAGGAGAAAATATTTTTGCTCCTAAAATAATGACTGTTTTCTCTTTACTCGCCATATAAGATTTTTCAATAGCTAACTTAGCATCCTCTACAGAAAAAGCTTTATCCTCCTCTATTATTTTAACAAAGCGTTCATCTGTTTGTAACCCTTCAAGCACACCAATTGTTTCATCTATTTGAGAAGTGACAATAACCTGAGAGTGCAATTTCATGAGGACAACTCTAGCTCCCCAAAAAGTGCTGCAGAGAGTGTTTGGTCAAAAAGTTTATACAATTGTAGTAATTTAATATCTAAAAGTGCATCACTACTGCGTAAAGAGAAACTATCTTGTACCTCTTCATCTAATATCCATAAAAAACTATTATCTTGTCTATA
>QNZW01000175.1 GCA_003978375.1 Sulfurovum sp. | reverse complement strand
CTAAGGAATCTTCATGACACAGCACCCACACTATCCAAAAATATTGGTCTTTTTACAATTTGGACTTATTGGGTTAATGCTTCTATTTTCCACAGAAATTTTCTCCTCTTTACTGGGTCTAGGCATTTTTTTCGTAGGTTTAGCGGTTGGAATATTTGCTCTACTTCGAAATAGACTTGGCAACTTTAATATTCAACCAAAGATGAAAGAGAATGCAGAACTCATTACTACAGGAATCTATGCGTATGTTCGTCATCCTATGTACCTTTCTCTTATTCTTATGATGTTAGGCGTATGGGTGGGTTCTCCTACATTTTTAGAAACTCTTTTTATGCTGCTACTTATTTTGACTCTTCTACTTAAAGCAAAAAAAGAAGAATCAATTTGGTTACAAGAGAGTGAGGCTTATGTTGCATACAAAAAGAGAAGCAAGCTTCTTCTTCCTTTTATTTTATAATATTTTAGAGTATCGATAAAGTATTTTTTCCATAACCCATAACGGCTCAGGCGTTGAATATACACACAGAAACGATTGAAAGTAAAATTATTAAACCAGAAGATATTATACGCTATGATTTACCTCGTATCAAACAACAATCTCTAAAAATAGTATTAAATTAAACCCTAAGATCACAAAATGTGACCTTAAAGACTACCCACACGCCACTTCATCTCCTACGGGAATTACATCGACTTGGACAGATTTAAATCGTGCTGTGTAGATGAGTTCGTCTGCTTCATCTCCAAAGAGTGCGTTTACACGACTGTTGGCATGATGAAAGGTACAAAAGAGTGTTTTTGTTTTTACTTTGTCTGTATATTTCACGCTCAGTGCCTCAGTCTCTCCGTATGGAGATTTGAGTATGACTCTATTACCTAATTTTTCTTTGTCTTCTTGTGGTGCGAGCAAGATATCTTCACTATACTTACTTTGTAATCTATCTGATTTTTTAGTTTGTGATGCATTGTTGTATTGTGCGAGGGTACGCCCTGTAGTGAGGTAATATCCCTTTAAAGTATTATCAAAAAAGTTGTTATCTAAAATTTGTTGCATCATACCACGTGGCTCATACTGCTTATACACATACTTACCAAGCCCATCCTCTGTACGAAAATCGAGCAGATGAAGCACTGGCGTGTCTTCTAGATAGATGGGCCATTGCATACCACGTTTACGGTGACGCTCTAGTCTATAGTAGTTTGCACCAGAGAAGCGTATGGGAGCTACCTCTCGTACCTCGTTCCATACATCCTCAGATGTTTTGAAATGAAAGTTTTCACCATCACCTAGCTTGTCTGCCATTTGGGTAAGTACCTCCCAATCATCTGGGAGTTCAGATTTCACAAGAGGTTGAGAAAGATGCAGTCTTCTCATAGCATTGACATACACACCTGTTTTTTCATAAGCAGATTTTACCCCTATGATAATGTCTGCATTTTTCGTTACATCTGTCATAAAAAGCTCTTGCACCATACAAAATTCTAGTTTATTCATCGCTTTTTCTATCTTGTTGATATTTGGATGAATGTGGGTAATGTCTTCCCCCATGTTAAGCAGTGCTTTAATGTGACCATCTAACATCGCATCTATGAGTTGTGGTGTCATAAGTCCAATCTCTTTTGGCTTTTGATAGTCTGGGGCAAAGTATGGAAGACATCCCATATCACAAGCCCCTTGTACATTATTTTGTCCACGTAAAGGCATGAGTCCTGCCCCTGTTTTACCCACATTGCCAGTCATCAGTGCCAAATGCGTAATCGCCATAACTGCATGTGAACCATCAAGATGCTGCGTAACACCAAGTCCCCAAAAAATCATAGATTTTTTCACAGCATACTCTCTAGCGATATTGGGTATCATCTTCGCTAAGTATTCATACCCTTCTACTTTTTTGAAAAACTCAGGATTTGCATAAGGGTCTTTCAGTATCTTCTCTTTAAAGGCATCAAAATCTTTCGTACGATTATCAATAAAGCTTTGGTCATACAACTCTTCATCAATAATCACATACGCCATCATGTTCAATATAAGTAGATTTGACTCAAAAGGAATCACACAGTGATGTTTTGCAAGTTTTGCAAGTTTCGTTTCACGCACATCTATGACTGCTAGATTGTTGTGTTGTTTGGCTACATTCATAATACGATTCGCGATGATAGGATGTGCTTCCATGGTATTGGATCCTATCACTATTATAAACTCAGCTTTATAAATGTCATTATACGGATTGGTAGCTGCCCCCTCACCTATAGTGACACGCATTCCCTTAAGGCTTGGAGAGTGACAGACTCTTGCACAGTTATCTACATGAGGAGAGCCCATAGTCTCACGACAAAATTTCTGAAAGGCATAAGCCCCCTCACACGATGTTCTAGCCCCACCTATGGCACAAAAACTCTCTCCACCATACTTCTTTTTAATCTCGTCTAACTTCATACTTGCCATACTTGTAGCAGTGTCTAAATCACACGTCATAAAGTCAGCATTAAATTCTGTTAATTTTGATGAAAACATTTCATTTATTTTTGGATTTTTTTCTAAAAATGTTTTACGTATACGAGGCTCACGTATACGTTCTTTACTCTCTATAAAATCATACCCATACTTACCCTTAATACAGAGATTACCTTCAGATACCACCCCATCTTTTTGTGCATATATCTTTACTATTTTATTGTTTTTGACCACACCAGTAATGTCACATCCTACCCCACAATAGGTGCACACACTCTCTATTTCTTGCTGTTGTTCATCCATTTTTTTTGTCATATATCACGCCTTTGTAGCTAATAGGAGTAAATTTATCCTAATTACTCTTAAAATCAAGTGTATTTAATCTAACTTTGTTATTATCGGATAAATTATACCTAAAGGACAGCAATGTTTACAATACATATTGAAAAAGAGTGTGGATGTTTTAAAAAAAGTTCCTATGAAAACAATATGACCTTTGACAACAAAGACGATGCACTCACACAAGCCAAACTCATGGAAAGCCACATGAACCAAAAATTCTGCCAAAAACATATGTTTTACACAGAAGAAAAAGGTGATACATTATTCACGTAGAAGAAAAACCCCAAGAAAGCACAGGCGGATGCTGTGGTGGCGGACACTGTAGTTCATAAGCATCAACGATGATTATGAACACATCCATTAATCACATGACAATCTTTACTTTCACTGTTGTAACAAAATCAACTTCAAACTTGTGAGCAATACAAATACACTTTATAGTTTTTATCGCTCATGCTTTTCTTTCTTTGGTTCGTTCTCTTTCTTTTCGTCATGAAACAAAAGAAAGAAATGAACAGAGAGAAACAATACCACAGTTAGCATATAAGGAAATATGCAAAACCCAAATAATTATTTAAAATTCCCAAACACCAACGGTGCCTTCAAATCAAGCGTCTTCACCTCAGCCATCACAGCCTGCAAATCATCTATCTTCTTCCCTGAAACACGTACCTCATCCCCTTGTATAGAGGGAGTGACTTTTATTTTCATCGCTTTGATCGCCTTGACTATCTGCTTGGCTTCATCTTTGTCTATGGTATCTACGATACGGTAAATCACTTTCGTATTGCCCCCAGA
>QNZW01000001.1 GCA_003978375.1 Sulfurovum sp. | reverse complement strand
TTCTATTCCTGCTATCTGACAAGCCTCTTGCAGGGTTTGTCCATCTTTATTGGTACTGACTAAAAAAGCAATATCATCTACATGCATACCCAAGTCCAATAGTCTCTTGGCTTGTATGACTGCCTCTTCTATCAGCTCTTCAGACTCCACCACTTCCACATAACCCTCAGAAGCACCTTCTCTACTCTTTTGTGGCACATACCCTTTCATAATACCATCAAACCAATGGTTTACCTGTTCTACCACATTTTTACTACTACGATAATTGGTATCCATCGGTAGTATCTTTACCCCATAGTCCTCTGCCACCTTGTCAAATAATGCTTCCACTCCACCACGAAAACGGTAAAGTGATTGTTTGGTATCACCCACATAAAAGAAGCTTCTAAATTCACTCTGTCCGCTACCCGCGAATATCTCATCTATGAGAGGCTTAAGCAGTAAAAACTGCAAGGTAGAGGTATCTTGAAACTCATCAAGCAAGATATGCTTAAACTTCGAGTCTATTTTAAAATATAAAAACTCCTTACTTATGCTTTCGTACAAAAGCCTATACGTAAAGTAAGTCAAGTCATCAAAACTGAGTACACCTGAATGTTTGGCATTGGTAATATTGGCATTTCGGTAATAATCATAAATAGTAAAAAGATTATGTAAAACAATAGACTCTTTTGCTCTCATCCATGTTGCAAGTAAATCTTTAAGTGCCAAAAACATCTCATCAATCTGAGGATTTTTTTCCACATATTTTTTATAGTTTCTATGCTCCAAAAGTGTCTCTTTGGCAAACACACTTTTGCCAGAGAGTGCTTTCACACCCATCGGTCTGAAATTGTCAATCGCTGTTTTGGAGGCTCCTGCATCCTTGATTATTTTATGCAATGCTTCACGCTTAGTATCTATCTCATCTTCGATCTGTTTGATATTTTTAACTTCATAGTCACTTTTTGGAAGTAAAGGATCTACCTTATAAAAGTTCTGCATCAAATCAAATATCTTCCCAAAACGCTTGTCTTCTATGTCTATTGCCAGTCTTACAAGGTTTGAGAGTAAGCCACCCGCTTGTACTTCATCTAAAAAATGTTTCTCCAGTTCATCCGTGCCCTGCTCCTTCGTCACAAAATCTGGCTCCAACCCCAATTCTAAAGAAGCAGAACGCAAGATACTAGAAAAAAAGCTATCTAGTGTCACGATATAAGAAGTGTGTGAAAGAAACCTAGCCAACACCTCTGGCTGCTTCTTAAACAGCTCTTCTCTACTCAGCCCTGTCTGCGTAAGTACTGCCTCCAAAAAGGCTTCATTCTCCCCCAAATGACGCAAAGAGTCCACCACCCTCTGACGCATCTCTGCTGCTGCCTTATTGGTAAAAGTCGCTGCCAATATACTCGAAGGTGACTCTCCCATAAAAAGTAGAGAGATATAGCGAACTGAGAGGGCAAAGGTTTTACCAGAACCTGCTGCTGCGGATAGGGCTAGGTAAGGTTTGAAACTCATATAGTTCTCAACGCTTCATCTAAAGAAAGATGTTTCACTTTCGCTTTTGCAAACTTTTTATCGTTTGTAACTATGAGGTCACATTCTGAAACCATTGCACATTGGCTTTGTAACAAATCTTCAAAATCTAAAGGTAAGTGTATTTTATTTTCTAACAGTGCATTGTACGCCAATGATTTATCTATAGCCACAATATCAAATATCTCTAAGATGCGAAGCATTTCTTCTACCAAAATACTTTTTTCTAACTTTTTACGTCCTACATAATAGACATTGCTCAATATATCACATGAGGTATACAACACTATATCTTTCATCAGTGCTTTATATACTAGCTCCCTAGCCTTTTGCACATTTCCACGATCACTGTCTATCATATCTAGTATGATATTGGCATCAAAGAACAGTTTTTTAATCATCATACATACTTGATTTGATGGCTTCTATATCTGAGCCACCTAATGCATAAGAACCCATTGCTTCTAATGCTTTGAGTTTTGCATTTATATCTTGTTTCTCTTCTTTTTGATTTCGTAATAATTCTTCATAACGTTGTGCATCTACTATCACAACAAAAGGTCTATTTCTTTTTGTAACTTTTATATCTTCCTTTATAGCATAATCTATAAGATATGTCTGCTGTTTAAGTTGTGTCGCTGAAATAGTCATAATGTACCTTTTATATAAACTATATATATTGTACATTTTATACAATTATTTGTCAAATTTCTGTATTAGTCAATAATATATGGTAACTAATATAATTCTTTTTTATTTATCCAAAATACTAATAGCATTTTTAAAATAATTGTGTTTTTCCCAAATATTTCTATCGCCAATAATATAAACCCTTTTTTTTGCTCTTGTAACTGCAACATTTAATATATTTGGCTTAGATGATACCCAAGATTTAGAATTATTTGCAGTATTTCCACCTAATAATAAAAAAACCACATCTGCTTCCTTCCCCTGAAATGTATGTACTGTGCCGACATTACCATTTTGAGATTGAACTGCTTTATATATAGATTTAAATGGAGATATAAGGTAATAAAATTCAATATTGTGTTTTGACACAAAATCGTTTAAAGCTTTTAATTCTTTTTTACTTGTATTTTCTATAAAATCCGAATCATTAGATTCTACATGAATCCAAAAACTTTTTGGAAGATGAGACAGTTCATCATCGAGTGTCAAAGAAGGTGTTGCCAAAATCATTTTATTATTGTATGAAATTTCATTAGATATGCTAAACATTGGTTCAACACATCTTCTATGCACAACTAGAGGCATTCCCACCCATATATCTTCATTATTTACTTTATAATATGAACCATAACTATTAGCATTATCAGCCAACTGTTGTACTGATGAAGTTAGAGGAGAGTGTATTTTGCTTATACTATATGCTTCAGCTAATATTTTAACTAATATTTCAGGTGCTGTAAAAATAGGTTCAACCTGTAAGGGATCACCAACTATCAAAGCATTATTTGCTCTATTTAATAGTCCAACTAATGATTGTGGAGTTGCCTGCCCTGATTCATCACAGAGTAATGTGCCATAACTATTTATTTTTTTAAACATCTTGTATGAGGATGCAAGTGAAGTAGAAACAATTGGAAAAACAAAAGATAAACACGAAAAAGCATTTTCAAATTTTTTTAATTCTTCAGTTGTCATA
>QNZW01000084.1 GCA_003978375.1 Sulfurovum sp. | reverse complement strand
TAATTTGTATAGGCTTCATACAGTTGAGAAATCTTAAACTCTAAGTCTATTTTTTGTGTAATGCTACCATTGTTTGTGTATATTTTTTTTGCCTCATTTTGTAAAAGTATTGCATCTTTAGAAAGTTTTCCATTTGGGTCTAAAGTGCCGTCTTCTTGAATTTGTGCAAAAAGATCATTGGCTGCAACAGAAAGTCCCTTTTCATGCATCCATACTGGCACAAAAAAAAGTTGTCTATACATCTTTTTTAAAAAACCATTTTTCTGTTGTTCTTGCAGTGAATTCATGATGATTTCAGAAGCAACCTCTTGATATTCCAACTCTGATGCTATCGTCATACGAGGCATAATAATTGCAAACAGTAGTATAGCTATAAGTTTATATGTTTTTATCGTTCTCATTCATTTTCCTAAATTCAAAATAAGTGTTTATTATAAAGTTTTTTTAATTACATTGTCTCTTTGTATTCTCTTAAAATTTTATTATTTGATTACTAAGACAATAATTCATCCGAAAGTATAGCGTAAACTTATCCAAGTAGTGCTAAAATAATTACATGTATTTTAATTTTGGCTCACCTCTTTATTTGGGACTTTTATTTCTATTGCCATGTTTCATTTGGTGTAGACCTTATAGCAAAACATACTACTTTCCAAAACTTTCATGGATAGATAAAAAAAATATGTTATTTTCATGGGAAATTTGGCTAACAATACTACTGTTTGCACTGATGGTTTTTGCCTTAGCAAAACCTTTTATATACGATGTTCATTATAGCAATCAGAGAAAGGGTCGTGACCTTATCTTGGCCCTTGATGCAAGTGGGTCTATGGCACAAAGTGGTTTTAATATCGAAGATAAATTTCAAAATAAATTTGAAAGTAATATTCAACTTGCTTTAGATTTTATTAAAAAAAGACATGATGACAATATGGGTATTGTCATTTTTGGTACTTTTGCCTATAGTGCTTCTCCTCTTACTTATGATCTGTCCTCTTTGTCTTATTTGTTAAAAATGCTTAATGTTGGTATTGCAGGAGAGAATACTGCTATAGGAGATGCTCTTATGCAGTCCATACGCACACTCTCCTATGGTAAAGCTAAAAATAAAGTCATTGTTTTGCTAACAGATGGATATCACAATGCAGGACAAAGCTCTCCAAAAGAGGCTGTTCATAAAGCCAAAGCACAACACATTAAAATTTATACCATAGGCATAGGCAAAAAATCAGACTATGATAATGTACTCTTAGAAACCATTGCAAAAGAGACTGGTGGAAAGTCATATGCCGCCACCTCAGCCAAAGCGCTTCATGCTATTTATAAACAAATCAATACCTTAGAGCCATCAAATATACGAAGTGAAAACTATTTAAACCAAAAATTGCTTATCTTTGTTCCTTTAAGCATTGTATTTATTTTACTTTTTATTTGGACACTGTGGCTAGAAAAGAGGTCTGTATGAGTTTTTTATATCCTCATTTTTTATGGCTACTTATTCCACTCATACTTTTTTTCATAAAAGCCCCTCAAAAAATAGTATTCAAAATACATTTTATTATATTGCTCCTCATTATCATTGCATTGACACGTCCTATCAAACAAGAAACTTTACAAAAAACGAATATTGTTGCAAAAGATATTATCATTGCTATTGATGTCTCTTCCTCTATGAACGCTTCTGACATAAAACCTTCACGTTATCTCTTTGCAAAGCAGACTATTCATGCACTTCTTAAAGACAATCCTGCTGACAACATCATGCTCATTGCCTTTACTACAAATCCTCTTTTGTTGTCACCTCCTACTACAGACCATACCCTTATCTCTGTAGCATTAGAAAATTTAAATCCCTCATATATTCTTACCAAAGGCACCTCCTTAAAAAATCTTTTTACTCAATTGGTTTCTTTGGAACAAAAAGATAAAATACTTATTCTTATCAGCGATGGAGGGGAAGAAAAAAATATACATCAACTCAGTGCTTTATTGCAACAGTCTCATCTCTCTTTGATTACCTTAGCCTTAGGAAGCAAAGAAGGAAGTACGCTAACAAACAAAGACAATACATTACTAAAAGACAAAGAGGGAAATTTGGTCATTACACGGATTAATCCCTCTTTAAAAACATTAACCTCATCGGTTGGAGGTATTTATCTTTTGGCTTCTTCTTCTCCTAAATCCACAGCAAAAAAAGTAGAAAAAGCATTAGAAACATTAAGCACACAAACACAAAATATTGAAAAAATTCAACATCGCTATTTAGAGCTTTATCAAATGCCTTTATTTTTAGCACTTCTGCTGTTTTTTATGGTGCATACACGTGCAGTTAAATATCTCCTACTTCTTAGCACCTTATTGGGTATTGATGCCTCTGCTTCTATGCTTGATGATTATCATCTTTATACGGCTTATCATCTTTATACATTGCATGATTTTAATGCCTCTCAAGCGCATTTAAAAAAAATACAACAACACACTTTACAAAGCAAGCTTACTTTAGCAAACACCTATTACAAAACACATAATTACAAAAAAGCTATTGACATTTACCATTCTATTCGTTCTACCTCTAAAAAGGTGAAACAACAACTTTATTATAATATGGCAAATACTTATGTACAGCTCTCTTCATATAGTAAAGCAAAAATTTATTATACTAAGACATTACAACTTGGTTTTGATAAAGATGCAAGTTATAATTTAGGACTTATTGCATTTGCAAAAGATGCTAACCTATCTTTAGGTATGACGCAGCCAAAATCACAAAGTGCCCATACAAGCAAAAATGAAAACCAAGAGACAGAAAAGAAAAACAAAAATACACACAAACAACAATCTAGTTCTGGCTCAGGCTCAGGAAATACATATACCAAAAAAAGCAAAAAGACAAAAAAGATGCAGAAAAATTTACAAAGCAAAAAAAAACAATCTCATCCTCTAAGTTCTAAAGTTTATGATCTGATTAATAAAGGATATATCTATGAAATACAGCCTTGGTAAAATAGTATTTAGCATTTTTATGTTGTGCATTGTGCTTCAAGCAGAAGATTTTACTTATACGATGCATACCAATACAAAAACACCTTATCTAAAAGAATCTGTACTCCTTGATATAGACATCAATCAAACCAATCCTAATGTGGTACTTTTTTTTCAATTTCATATTCTAAAGAGTGATGCCTA
>QNZW01000067.1 GCA_003978375.1 Sulfurovum sp. | reverse complement strand
AACTTCGTAAGTCTAACCTCATAGATGAGGTGAGTGAAGCTGTAGAACTTGTAGTTTCAAATCCTCCCTACATTGCAGAAGATTTTTTATTAGAGTCAAATGTGATAGACTATGAACCTAAAGAGGCACTTTTTGGTGGGAAGAGAGGAGATGAGTTACTTAAGAAAATTATTGTAGATGTTAAATCAAGAGGTATTAAATGGCTTGCTTGTGAGATGGGATATGATCAAAAAGAGTCTCTCTCAGCTTTTGTTAATGAAGTTGGAGTAAAATCAATACAATTTTACAAAGATCTAGCAGGTTTTGACAGAGGCTTTGTGATAGAATTTGCGTAGGATGGGTCATACTCGCCACATAATTAAAACTTGTACAAAATAAAACTTTTGCCGTAATAGCTAACAACAGGTGCGGTAGCAACCACACCCCTACAGGAGAAAAAAATGAAAAAAAACTTTAGAATGCTAACTATGGGGTACCTAATTTTTTTATCTGCTGTACTTGGTGCAGTGTTATATGCAGGGATTGTAGTGACAGCAGTGACGTTTCATAGTAATCAATGGTTGGGTGCAGATGTATTGACACGTTTTCAAGAAGGGAAAATCATGACAGAAAACTTTTTACGTTTGTCTTATGTCGTGAATGTACTTGTAGTAGTGGTGGTATTGTATGAAGGGTATAAGTTTAAAAAATTTGAACGTGATACACTTACACAAATTGCAACTTTTTTTGTACTGGCAACGGCACTTTTATTTTCGCAGTATTACATTCCAGATATTATCTCTATGCAGCAACAAGGTGAAGCGATGACAAAATCTGTGGCATTTGTCAATACACATAAAGGGTCTGAAATTAATTCTAAGATTTTTGCTTTGTCACTATTGGTGCTTATAGTTCAAAATATGCGTAAGGCATGTAAATAGTCTTATGTATGTTTTATTATTTTCCTCTTTTGCAATATGTGATATTGTTTCTCTCTTCATTTTTTTAGAAAAAACGAAGCAAAAAATCGTTGTGGCTCTCGAATCGCTTCGCTTTCAAGGGCGTTCGCCACAACAGGTACGCATTCGCGTGATTAATATGAGGAAGTGCGTATGAGTGAAAAATTAGCACACCCATTTCAGCCCATTATCTATAAAGATACAGAGACGTTAATACTTGGTTCTTTTCCAAGTATCAAGTCTTTTGAAAACAATTTTTATTATGCCCATCCTAGTAATGCATTTTGGAAGATACTTGAAGCAGTAACGACATATCCTGTAAACAATCAAGACCAAAAACTTTGGCTACTTAAAGAGAGTAAATTTGGGCTTTGGGATATGGTAAGAGAGTGTAATCGCGACAATTCACTCGATAGCTCTTTAGAAAATGAAGAGGTGAATGACATTGCAAAATTTTTAGAAATGCATCCAAACATTAAAAAGTTAGCCTTTACAGGCAAGAAAGCTGAAGCACTTTTTAAAATACATTTTTCACAGCTAGAGATACAAACAGTCTATCTTCCCTCTCCTTCATCGGCTTATGCTAAAATGCCGTTTGAAGAAAAAGTAAAAATATATAAAGAGAGACTTTGATGGCAGTTTGGGCAATTGGCGATATTCAAGGATGTTATACCTCATTTAAAGCACTTTTGGAAAAGATAGCGTTTAATCCAAAAAAAGATAGACTTTGGATAGCAGGGGATCTGGTAAATCGTGGAGAAGATTCACTAGAGACACTTGAATATCTTTATGGGATAAAAGAAAATATAGAAGTGGTTTTGGGTAATCATGATATTTCCCTTATCGCAGCTTATTATGGTATTAAAAAGTCCAATCCAACCATTGACCCTATACTTACCTCACCCAATGCTAAAAAACTCATAGATTGGCTTAGAAGACAAAAATTTTTACACGTAGACTATAAGATGGGATATTGTATGGCACATGCAGGAATTTCTCCTGAATTTGATTTGGGTATGGCACTCAGCTATGCAAAGCGTATAGAAGAGAAACTTCAGTCTGAGGATGTAGAATTTTGGCTTAAGCAAATGTTTAAGCATGGTAGTGTGCGATTTGATAGAGAGGCAAGTGCCATAGACATTGATCGCTATATTCTCTCTGCATTTACACGTATGCGTTATTGTTATGGGGATTATAGATTAGATTTTGATCAAAAAGGTGCACCTACAGAGGTCTTGCGTGAAAAAGGATTAAAACCTTGGTTTGCCTGCGACAATAGAATAGACATAGAACTTAAAATTATTTTTGGACATTGGTCAACATTGGGATTGTATCAAAATGATGATGTATTGGGATTAGATACAGGATGTTTGTGGAAAGGTAAGCTTACTGCAGCTAGAATAGATGCAGATAAACAAGAGATAGTGCAAGTCTCTTGTGCTTAGGCGACAATTTGATTTCTTCCTTGTTTTTTGGCTTGATAGAGATTTTTATCAGCTTCTGTAAATAGAAGAGAAAAATCTTTATAGTTTTGTGGTGTATTGGTCGCTATCCCACAAGAAAAAGTAACTACAGAATTTATAGGCGAGCGCACGTGTTCAATAGAAAGAGTATGAAAATCTTTTTGTATCTTTTGTGCTATTTTTAATGCTTCTTGATTGGATGTATTGGTTAAAATCATAATAAATTCCTCTCCTCCAAAACGGACAAGAATACTTGAATCATCTTTTAAATTTTGTTTAAGTACACGGCTAAACTCTACCAAACAAGAATCACCAAGAAGATGTCCATAGGCATCATTGTAACGTTTAAAATAGTCTAAATCAAATATCAAAAGACTAAGAGGTGTTTGGGTTGAAATAGCATGAAGATGGGCATTTTTTGAAAAATGATCATATTTTCTACGGTTGTATACGCCTGTTAATGTATCTATTTCAGTTGCACTAACTAATTTTTTATTCATTTTTTTGTTAATATGTAATAAAAAATAGGTCATGAGTAAAAGAAATAAAAAAACAAGAGTATAGGTAATAATGTAATTATGTGAAACCAATTCAGGTTGCATAGGAAGTATGGGTGAAAAATGATTTTGATAATAGATAATACCTAAGGTAAGTATCAATGTAAAAAAAGATGCAAAATAGGCAATACGATTTAGACCAAGAAAAACTAAAATACCAAAGGGAGCAAGTAAAAAATAAAAGTTATCTCCTGATTCTTGTTGAAATAAAATACCAATGGTGCTTATG
>QNZW01000176.1 GCA_003978375.1 Sulfurovum sp. | reverse complement strand
ACCCATGGAATTTTAATAGTTACTCTCACTTTTGAAAATTGAGAATCAACCACATCTTCTAAATCATCTGAACCTGTATTTTCAAAAAGAAGTACCTCTTGTGCTAACATCTTTTTATCGTTTGGAATCGTATAAAATGTCTCATCGTTATCATGTAAAGCACGGTTTATTTCTTTAGTAATGGTAGCTAAAGAAAAAACTTTTCCTACATATACATAGTTATCTTTATATCTCTCAATTTTTTGACTAAGTACATCAAGTTTTGCTAATTTTTCAGGATCGATCCAAGCATTTTCTTTTTTTGAATCAATTATTACTTCTATAGAGGTTGTTCCTTTCATCTCTTTATCTATAATCTTAGTTGATACACGATGACTTTCATTTTTTTGAAACCACAAAAGTGGATTATATGAAGGAACAATTTTAGTTGCTATCACAATTCCAAAAATAAAGGTAAAGGTAAAAAAGAACAAAATACTTTTGGTGTATCTAACAGGAATTAATGCTAAGTTTTGTATTAATATATCTAACTTACCTTCTTCTTTTTTACTCTTTGGTTCAAGTTTTGTGAGTGTTAATAATACAGGTAAAAGAGTTAATGTTAAAATCAAAGAAATCATCACACACAAAGCAGAAAATATTCCAAGATCTGAAAAAGGAGCCAATTCAGAACCTGCAAAAGAACCAACCCCAATTGCCGTTGTTACAGAGGTCATAGCTATAGCTAAACCTGAATATTTTAGTGCATGAATTAAAGCTGATTTTTTATCACCTTTTTTGTTAAATTCATCAAAGAAGATAGATAAAACATGCACTGTTGCTCCTACCGATACTGCAATAAGCAACGAAGGCAAAATTTGGGTAGGAATCTTAAACATCACACCTGCCCATGCCATGGTGCCTACAGTAGCGAGTAATGAAAGTATAATTACAATAAGTGGATAAAATACAGCAGATACTCTTCTAAAAGTAAGATACAAAAAAGTAAGAACAATTAAGAAAGTTAATGACATAAATTTAGCCATATCTATCATCATATGTGTTTTTAAAGCATTATTGACAACAGGTGAACCTGCAATATAGATTTTTAAATTCTTCTGACGGTATTTATCGGCTATCTTTTCAATAGCTGCTATCACTTGATTATTTTCTTGGTCAGTCAGAAATTTTTTGTCATTTTCACAAACTGCGGATTGGTCTGTAAATCCTTGCAAGAAATCATCTTCTATCGTGCTATTTTCTTCACCTATATGAGAATATACATCCGTTTTCACAATGATTGTTGTCATCTTACCATTATCACTAATAAACAAGTTTTTATAAAAATGTGACTGTGCTACTCTTCTTTTTATAACTTCAATTTCTTGTTTTGTTGTAGGAAAATCTTTCATTAAGTCTTCAACAATAAGCTGCTCACTATCACCACGTGTATCACGCACATTGAGCAATGAATCAACTTTATCAATATAAGGAACTTTATCTTCTATCTCATGATGTATATCTCTGAGTGTTTGTAAAAAATCTAAAGAAAAAATGTCATCATTTTTAATAGCTAAAATAATCAGTTCGTCACGTCCAAAAGCTGCTCTAAATTTATTATAATTGATCAAAACAGGGTCAGAAGGATGCATAAATCCTTCTGTCGATGTATCCATCTTAATCTGAGGTAAATATGAAATAGGTAAAGCAAGTAGCATACCTATCACAAGCAAAATTTTAAATGGATTTTCGTACATATAAGAGGAAAATCTTTCCATCATATTATCTAGTTTTTTATACATGGTTTATCCTCATGTCTATACATTAATCTTCACCTAATGCACCTTTATGCATCATTTCATTCATTCCATTTCTTACTTCATTTCCAAGTTTTAGAATTTTTAGTAATAAGCCAAATTATAATCTATTTTTTTTTATTTGTCAGATACATATGTCACATAAAAATGTAGATTACACCAACATAATATATGATGTCAAACATAGAACCATACAAACAGACAATGACACAGAGTTTGTCAATACAAGAGATGCATTGGATAATAATACCTTTTATAAGAAAGTAGTACGATGCAATGGAATTAGAAGATATAAAACCATCCCACTGGTAGTTAATACTTGGCAAAGTGAGGTGGAAACCTCTCATTGGATTATTGAGAAAAAAAGTTCAATCAATTTATTAAGGGTGGTATCCTGTTGGTTTAGTGAGCATATGTCACATAAGGATTTCTATTACTCCCCTAAAAAGTGCTACTTTTTTTTCTTTTTTTAATTTTTTAAGTACACGTGTAATAACTGTACGAGAGGTATGCATGTTTTTGGCTAATTCATTATGTGTTATCTTTATTTTTTTCTCACCTTGACAATGTAAATAATCCATAATCTGATCATCTAGGTTTTTAAACTTTGTAGTTTGTACTGCAGTTGTTAAATCCACAACTTTTTGGGCGTACAAAGAGAACATAAAATCTTGATAAGAGGGTACTTTTTTAATAAATTCTTCAATAAGTTCCCTATTGACATAATATCCTTTTACGTCAGTTTCCGTCACAGCCGAAGGTATTGCAGAAGTATTTTCCACTACTGTAATCATATTTGATAGACACTGTTCACCCTCTTTCAGTTTGTAGAGAGTTACTTCATTAGAAAAGTTATCCGCTTGTGAATAGAGTCTGATACTTCCTTTCACAAGTAAAAGACTATTATTACAACTATCTCCTTGATAGTGGATAATCGTTCCTTTTTTCTCAGCCATAGGACGTAAAAGTCCTTCAAACTCCATTTTCTCATCTTTAGTTAGGTTCTTATAAAAAGGGAAAATTTCTAAATCTTGCATCTATTATCCTTAATTACGCTTTGCTTTTAATCTATCATAAGCAGAATATATGTATTTGTTTTGACTTTTTTCTCTTTACGTTTCTCTAGTAAACGTTTGTGACTGTTTGGATTTAAGGCTCTGTCTTCTTGTAAGCGTTTCCAAATGGAAACTTTTTCATAGCCTATAAATCGATAGATACTCGTTTGTATCTTCTTTACCAACCACTTTAAAAACCTCTTCACCGGAATATGAAATATCTTTTCCATATAGTATTCAAACCACTCAAACCAAGCTACAAAAAAGGTATAGAGTTTTTGAATACCCTTAGAGAGGAAGGGTACTTTTTCCATCCATGACAGTAACCAGCTAAAA
>QNZW01000051.1 GCA_003978375.1 Sulfurovum sp. | reverse complement strand
AGTCTAGCTACAGCCTCTGCATTGGTAGCATCACACATCAAGTGGTACCCTCCTACTCCTTTGACTGCGACAATAAAACCCTCTTCGATTAATTCAGCAGTTTTATCAATAATCTTACTTTGTTCAATTTTTAATTTTTCATTTTTAATTTTTAATTCCAATGTGGGACCACATTGGTAGCATCCTATAGGTTGTGCATGATAACGTCTATCTAAGGGATTATTATACTCCTCCTCGCATGCCTTACACATCTGAAAAAACTTCATAGAGGTATGACCCCTGTCATAAGGGAGGTCATAAATAATAGAGTAGCGTACACCACAATGTGTACAAGTAATAAAAGGGTATCTGTAACGACGATTAGAGGGGTCAAAAAGTTCTTTTTCACATGCTTCACAGATGCTGACATCTGCTGGGATGTTAACCGTTACATCCCCTACTTCTTCTGTTTGTATGATTTGGAAATCATCAAAATCCTGAGAATCTATCTTCACATATTGGATATTCTCTATGGAAGCTAGAGGTGGATATTCATACCCTATGGCTGTGAGGAATTGTTTGAGTGTACGGGTATCTGTATTGAGAAGTATCTCAACACCTTTGCTGTTGTTGCTTACCGTACCTGTGAGTCTATATCTCTGAGCTAAGGCATAGATAAAAGGACGAAAACCAACCCCTTGTACGGTACCCGCAATATTTACTCTATAAGTACAAAGCTCCATGTACCGCATTCTCCTTGCCTATAGGGAAATTTTTATTCATCAGTGACTTGTATTGCCCTAGTGTTCTTTGTATTCTACCATAGAGTGACTGGTTGGCAAAGGTCTCCCCTGCAAGCACCACAATGCGTGTACCTACTTTGTCACACAGTTGAGGGACTATCTCTCCTATGTAGTCTCCAAAAGACTCATAAATACTATAGCAAAGATAGCTACTCTCCACATCACCTAACTGATAAGACATTATAGAGGTTAAAAAGGCATAATTATCGAAACGGTTGTCTTTGACGCGTGTGTCTATCTGTAGTCCACCTTTGCCTAAGAAGCTAAGTGCCTCAGATGAAATGCCTTCAAAACTCTCATCTTCAAGCCCTAGCGTAATGGCAGTGACTTCAAAAATGTCCATATCTCCCTTTAGCTTATCTAAACGTTCCCACACATTAGGATAGGCTTTTTTGTAGTTCTCTACTAGTCTGTCTGAACCCTCTCTAAGTGTAGCTATCTTCTCCCATAAATTATCTGATTCAAATGGTATGGGAGGTATTGCGTTAATAACTTCTTTTCCATTGTAATAAAGAAAATGTAAACTTCCATAAAAATATACACCGATAGCCTTTTGCCCTACCTCATGATGTTCGGCAAGGACAGACATCATCGAGGCTTTGTACTGTTCAAAACGATGTTCATTGGAGTGTTCACTTTCAAAATTTTCACTCTCCAATACATAGAGTTCTTGCGTCTTTACAGTGTCAAATACTTCTAAGGAATCTATAATGCTTTTATCATTCATTTTTACACAAGCCAAATCATGTGCTACGCTGACTCTATTTTTGTTACTTTGCACCTCTAAAGGATAAACAATACGTTCTCCAAAAACAAAATGTTTTGTATCTTGATTGATGAATAATTTAATGTCTTTTTGGCTATGAATAGGCATATCAAAGTCCACCAAGAAGTCTGCTTCTTCGTTCGCATCACACTCAATGTAGGCGATGTAATCAAGTCCTGAAGTGACTATCTCTCTTGCTAAAAGCATGGTCATGCCATCATCAGGGTACTTGACCAAAACTGAGGAGCCATAAAGATTTTTTATCTCATCGCTTTTTGTGGCTACTCTGAGCAATGGTCTCTCTATGCTTAAGAGCGCATTGAACTCTTGTTCTATCATCATCAAATGTGTATTAAATCCTTCAGCAGAAGCCATAAGCAAAGTAGAAAGCCCAACATGTGCCTCTTTTGTCTGCTTGGGATTAAAAAACTTTCTGTATCCATGCATTGTTTTCATCAGTACTGTTTTACCTGAGGCAATAGCTCTGGCACTCACCTCAAAAAGTTTACGATAATCACCTTTATTAAGTGCCATATGTTCTGATTCTTTGTCGAACATACGAATGCCTATACCACAGTCGATACAAGAGATAAGTGGATAATCCAAACGTAAAGCATTGGTTTTACGTTCTTCTTCACAGGCAACACATGGCACAAGAAATTTCATGGTAGTATTGGGACGTATATAAGGATATTTGATTAAAAATTGATGCTGTGAACCACAATGATTACAAGAGGTGAAAGGATAATAATAGCGTCTTGAACTTACATCAAACATCTCTTTTTGGCACACAGGACATGGTGCGATATTGAGTGGTAAATGCATTTGAGAAACTGGCATGAGTGTAGGTTTATCATCAGAAAAATAGTGTTTTCCTTTACCTAAAAACAGTGATGCAGGTAGTATCTCTTCAAGACCCAATAAAAATGTTTCTAGCTTTTCATCCTCTTGATGAAATATCATCATAATTTTATCTGGTGTTTGTAGGATATCAGCTTCTATTTGTTCTTGTTTGGCATACGCTCGTATAAGATTTGCAATATAGTTTTGGGGAGATGAGAATGCTATCTCAAAGATAAAATACATTTAGATTCCTTGTTCTTTCTTGTTTACTACACAACCAGATTGATGTAAATTCTATGCAAATTAAGGAGGTATGCATATGGAAGAAAATAAATCAAATTTTCAAAATTAAAGAAATACAAGGCATCTGGCTGTGTACTAAACAATGATATTTTAAATTATATATTACACCAATTCTTTCATATCAGTAAAATCTGATACTTTTGGATTTGCATAGGCATCTATAATATGCTCGATTGGAACTGTTTTTTCTTTTTTTCTCAGTGTAATACCCGAATTTTTCAACTCATCTATCGTTGCTTCTATAAGTTTTGGCATATGAAAGAGTGCTTCAGGAGTTAGCCCATTTTTCACTTCTATAATATCATGAGGTACCATGGTGATGAGTTGCACATCTCCCATTTCTTCATGAAAAGAACATATCTCTATCATCATGGTAATCTCAACTTCATTGGCAGTCTTTCGTGTAGCATCTTCATTTGCCATTACCTGTTCTGCGTTTTCAGAAGCTATCGTACCTACGGGTCCATCTTTGGATCCTGTACCCACTACGATGATTTTGTCATACTCCTGATAGTAAGTCATCAAAGTAAAA
>QNZW01000151.1 GCA_003978375.1 Sulfurovum sp. | reverse complement strand
AATTAAAAAATGAAAGCGTTACGACCCTACTCGCACCATCTATTTGGGTGATGTTATTTTCTATTATTGTGACCTACTTGTTAGTACGCTATTTATTACGTATTGCCAAAGAGACAGATAATTTAGTCATCAAAGCAGATGCACTGCATTACCAAACAGATTTGTGGTCTAATGCTGCTGTGCTTGTATCTTTGGGTTTGGTATATCTTACAGGTATGGATGCTATTGATGCGATGGTTGGTTTAGGCATAGGGGTGTATATTATCTATTCTGCTTATGAGATTATACAAGAGGGCATAGAGATTCTTTTAGATAAAGCACTTGATGAAGATTTGGTTGCAGCTATTGATAAAATTCTTTCCCATCATTCAGAAATAACTTCTTATCATTGGCTCAAAACACGTACAGATGGATCAACCAATTTTGTAGAATTTCATATGGTCTTGCATCCCAATATGCTCTTGCTAGAAGCCCATAGAATAGCAGATGAAGTAGAAGATGAAATACAACTTTTAGCACCCAATAAAAGATGGGTCATTACCCCACATTTTGATCCTTATGATGATGAGCAAGTGAATGATGCTATGTTTTATGGTAAAAGCTTGATAAAGTCATAGCATGTCTATATATCTCTTGTCTCCCTCTCCCGCGAAAGGATGTTTGTCTCTTCCTATGATTAGGTTTGAGCCAATGGTAGAGTCTATAGATTTGCGTGGCTATGAAGGTTTACTTTTTACCTCTAAACAAGCGGTAAAAAGTATAGATAGGATAGCACCAACATGGAAAGAGATTCCTTCTTTTGCCATAGGTCCCTCTACTGCAAAGATGATAGAGTCTTTGGGGGGTACAGTGGTATATCAAGCAAAACTTTTTTATGGGGTAAGTGTTGCTAAAGAGATAAGCACACGGTGTAAAAATAAAAAAATGCTCTATCTAAGACCCAAAGAAGTGGCATTTGATTTAAAAGAGGCACTTTCAAAACAGGGAGTAAATTTAGAAGAAAAAGTACTCTATAAAACCTCTTGCATACCTTATGAAACAAGTGATAAACCTAGGAAAAATGCTATTATTATTTTTACCTCTCCTTCGACCATAGCATGTTTTTTGAAGCAGTTTTTTTGGGATAAGAGTTATATCGCTGTTGTGATTGGTCAGACAACAAAAAAACATTTGCCTAAAGAGGCATACTATAAAGTAGCAGATGAACCCACTATAGAGTCATGCATTGCTAAAGCCAAAGAAATTTTACTCTCTTCTAACCCCAAATAGGTTATAATGTTTTTACCTAGGTGATGCGACGACTGTAATATCGAGTCCAACATTAATCTTAGTGGGACATGTAGTCTCTTGGTGTGTGGAAGTTTTCGTTTGAGCGGGATAACCTGCAAGAAATCATCCCCTAAAGAGAGACTCCCTCCTACACCGTTGGCTATTTAGGGCTAACATTTAACAGAACGCTCACCCGGGGTATGATGGGCAACGATTTTTGGCGGATAGGATTTTGGAAAGATTTATGCATTTACTTTGATTGAAGTAAAGTTTCAAACTTTTCCAAAACCCTCTACGAGCAATAATCATTCTTGCTAAGAATATGAATATGGAGAATGGAATGAATGTATTAATCTTGGGTGCTGGTGGTAGAGAATACTCTATTGGATTAGCCTTAAAAAAAGATACAAATGTAGAGAAAATATATTTTGCACCAGGCAATGGAGCGAGTGATACTATTGGAGAGAATATAGAGATTGAAGATTTTTCAAAACTTGCTGATTTTGCTGAGACTCATGCCATAGATTTGACGATTGTTGGACCAGAAGCACCATTGGTAGAAGGTATTGTAGATGTGTTTAAAGAGAGAGGATTAACTATTTTTGGACCTACAGCTGAGGCCGCACAGCTTGAAGGCTCTAAAATATTTATGAAAAACTTTTTAGCACGACACGATATCCCTACAGCCAAATATATAGAAACAGACTCCCTTCAAGAGGCTTATACCTTTATCGAAACACTAACCGCACCAATCGTAGTAAAGGCAGATGGTCTTTGTGGAGGCAAAGGCGTGATTATTGCACAAAGTCACGAGGAGGCAAAAAAAGCAGCTGGAGAGATGCTCTCGGGTGACTCTTTTGGTAGTGCAGGAAAACGTATCGTTGTAGAAGCATTTTTAGACGGATATGAGCTTTCTGTTTTTGCTATTTGTGATGGAGAAGAGTATGTGGTACTTCCTGCGGCACAAGACCATAAAAAATTACTTAACAATGATGAAGGACCAAATACGGGCGGTATGGGAGCATATGCCCCAACGCCTTTGGTCGATGATGCAATTTATGCCAAATTAGATGAAAGAGTGATTAAGCCTACGCTTAAAGGCATGAAAGAAGAAGGAATGCCTTTTACAGGTGTACTTTTTATTGGTGTTATGGTGGTCAAGGGTGAACCTATTATTTTAGAGTATAATGTACGTTTCGGTGACCCTGAGTGTGAAGCCTTGATGCCACTGCTCAAATCTCCTGCAAGTGAGCTGTTTTATAAGGCAGCCATAGGAGATTTAAAAAGTGCAACCATTGAGTTTAAGGATGCATATGCAGTGGGCGTTGTGATGGCATCCAAAGATTACCCTTATAAGAGTAGTCCACCTGCTGAGATTATTATCGATGATATATATCACGAAGAGTTAAATGAAAATGCACATATTGCTTATGCAGGTGTATCACGTGGTACAGATGGTAAACTTTATGCAAGTGGTGGTAGAGTGTTGGTGTGTGTTGGTCTTGGACAAAGTATCAAAGAAGCACAGAAAAATGCATATTTATTGGTAGGACAAGTACACTTTTCAGGTAAACAATGTCGTACCGATATTGCGTATCAAGTACTTTAAAAAGGTTTAAAATATGATTGAAATTGCTTCTTTACCTATAGCAAATATGCAAAAAAGAACTATAGCATTTGTTATAGATGAAATGGCAGTAACTCTGTTACTGCTTATTATTTTTTATCCACAACTTTCTGAAATTGCTTCTCATGTACCTTCTGTGGTAACAAATGAGTCTGTTGATGTAGTGAAGAGTGAAATGAATCAATTTTCAGTGAATAATTTATTCTTTATTATAACATTAAAAATAATGTATCATACTTTTTTTGTTTGGCAAAATGGTATGACTTTAGGTAAGTATATGATGAAGATAAAGGTAGTGCAATTAAGTACAAAACGTACACCAACATTACCT
>QNZW01000011.1 GCA_003978375.1 Sulfurovum sp. | reverse complement strand
AGAATGTGTTGCAGGGAAAAGTGCCAAATGATTGTTATCCCATATTTTTTTTAGGTTAGTAAATTTTGGATTTAATCCTAGTGTATCATTTAACACAAGTACATCCTTTTTAGCAACAGCAATAGTAGGACGCAGTGCATAATAATTACTTTCATTATAAGGTACAAAGATATTTGCAGTATCACACCCTCCTGATAAAGAGAGTAAAATCAACTTTTTGCCATTTTGCCCTCCTGTATATGCATGAAGTAAGCTAGAGGGAAGAAGCGATGCCATCATACCAGTTCCTGTTAATTTCAAAAAAAATCTACGATTATTTTGTATGTTATTCATAAGATACTCCTCTCTTATTGTAAATTATATTCAGCACTTGTGGCTAAATATTCTAATAAATTTATAACGTTTTTATTTGTCATTTTACATGATGTAGTACTATCACAAAGTATAGAATATGATTTTTGTAAATCTTTTGCATCGTAATATCCTCCTGTCATAATCGGCAATACGTAATTTAAAATATCTTTTGCTTCTTTTAAATCTTTATTTGCAAAAAATGATAAAAATGATTTTATTTCACGATACCTTTTTTGAGTGAGTAAAGCATGAATGGCTTGCATTCTATCAATAACCGTATTGGATCGATTCCACATTGAAGAGACTTCTGACCAACCTGTAGGTTCTGGTTTTCCCCAAAAAGGTTGCTTTGTTTTACTCTGCATGTACCCTCCTATGCTATTTTTTCGACCTTTTATAACATCACCTTTTACTTTTGTAGCATCCAACTCTAATAGTCGTGCAAAAGAGAGCAGATATTCTTGTGTATCTTTTACTTTACTTCTTTGTGTATCTATATTTTTAAACTCTTCTGTTTGGCTCAATGCATACAATACTTTTGCTATTTGCTTAGGTGAGTTTTTTTCTTCTCTAAAGGTATCAACACAGGTTTGCACTGTGGCTTCAGAAGGTGTATCAGAAACAATTTTACGTGCTAATTTTTTACAGATAAACTGAGCCGTTCTTATATGATATGCCAATGCATTTAATGCATCTTTTCCTTCTTGTTTACCACCATTGGCATAGGTATGGCCTAAAAATATTTTTTTACCATTGTCATGTTTATTTTTTCTAAATACAAATTTTTGATTAATAAAAAAATCAGGAAATGCATAAGTGTCTCCTTTACGTACTCTTTTCTTCCATTTATAATGATAGAGATTGTTTTCATTTTTCGTTCTTTTTATAGACCAGCCTGTTAAGATACGTGCTAAAGCTTGAATATCTTCTTGGGTATAGCCATTTGTCTGGTTATAACTCTCTACACCTAAGGTATGTAGCTCCATCACCTCTCTGGCATAATTTTCATTGATAGCCCCTTTTACATTGTAGCGACCATCCAAATAGATTGACATGGCTGCACTTTTTGCACTTATCCCTAAAAGGGTACGAAAATTTCCTACACTTTTAAAATAAAATCGATCATTATTCTCGACCATTTCAGTAGACAATACACCATAGGTATTAAAATGATTAAACCAAAAATTTCCCATCACTGCTTGTACTTGATGTTTTGAATGTAAAGGTCTTACATAAGGAAATACCTGTGCTGCTGTTTGCTTTACTGCAAAATAATTATCTAATTTATCTTGTGCTTCATCCTCTCCTTTTTCAGGAAAGGTTTCTTGTGGATTAAAAAGTTGGTCATACAACCACGCATCTATCCCTCCTTTTTTCTCTACCTCTTCAATGAGTTCTTTATTCGCACCATAAGAAAAACGATTTAATATGTGGTACATTCTCTTGTCATTCATGCTTGTATGGGGCAAAATATCATTTTTTTCTAAAGGATTTAAGCCCATACTCACTTCAACAAAATTTGTCATACCATCATCATCTCTATCTCCTTCTTTTGATAATACATTTACCTCTCTTTTTTTCTGTATGGCTTTATGTCCCGCACCATCATTGACATCATAAGTTATGGTATATGTACCTACAGTATTTACATTTACATTCGTATGTATTACAAGACTATTTGTAATGTTTCTACCTTTATTGTCATAGGCTGTAGCACCCTTATCTACATAGGTTTCTCCTTTAAAGACAAAAACCTTATCTTCTCCTACAAGTGTGATTACAGGTGCATTAGTATCTGTGGTATTGTTTTCTTTCTTGCCCCAACTATAATTTACATCAGCCACACCAGATTCATATCCATACACCTTCATAATTAACATTTCTGTTGTTTTTGGTGTAATTTTAATATATTCATGCCCTTTGTGCCCATTGACTCCATCATACCCTGACCATACAATATGCATACCATGATACTCAGTACTCTGTACTGCATGACCAGATAAAATTCCTTTTGGCTTCCATGAGACTATTGCAGTACCATCTGGGCCATAAAGTTGTATATCCAAATCTTTTTGTGATGTAAGATTAATTTCTATGTTCTCTACATTAGGAGGAATACTTCCAACTAAGCTTGTAAGATTTGTCTCTATGGATTGATTAAAATGTCCTTTACCACTTTTAGAGACTTCACAATTCTCTTTTCCTGTCCAACTATAATTTACCGTAGCATACCCTGCTTGATATCCAAAAGCTTTTAGCGTAAGTTTTGTCGGTACAGTACCATTGATACTGATAAATTCATGTCCTTTGTCTCCGTCTACTCCGTTATAGCCACTATAGGTAATTGTCATATTTTTATATGCTTTGCTCTCTTCTCTTGGAAGAGAGAGTATGCCATAAGGCCAATGCACTATCTTTTCATTGTTTTTTCCATATAGACGGATATCTACATCTTTTTTTGAGACAAGATCAATATGCAATCCTTGAATACCTGCTGGTATCTCTCCTACTGTGACTGCATCTTCATAGTTGTTAAATTGATGTATCTCTTGTTCAAAGGTTCCAGAACCTGAACACGATCCAAAGTTGAATGTATCTGCCCATAAAGGTAAATTTAGCATCATAGCCAAAGTTATTATGTGTTTCATTTTTATGTCTCCATTCTTTAATATATTATTTAATTAAGTAGTTTGAAGAAACATAAAATTGTTATACCTACTTGGCATATGACCATATATATTTTAACATTCCTCCCCCTTATAAATACCCAAAGATTGTATTTTAGCAGAAAATATCAAATCAAATTCTTAATAGAAAATCATAAAGAGTGCCATATGTTGTGGACTAATACACTATTGCATAACAAATATTTAGATAAAATACAATA
>QNZW01000212.1 GCA_003978375.1 Sulfurovum sp. | reverse complement strand
TTATTGTTACAGGTGTAATAATAAAATAATAGAAACTAACATAAAATGGCTAGAGAAACAATTTAGAGCTAACGGTATGTCATTTTCAAATTTGATCTACACTAAGGATTTTAAAGAAGATTTCCATAAATCAAGAAGAGTAGAGTTTAAAGTTTTAACAAAAGCACAAGAAAAAATTTATAAAATAATAAAACAGCTTAAATAAAGTAATCAACTATGAAAAAATACATACTCTACTACTTACCCTAGAAACTTAGGAACTCAGGGTCTGTTGACAATAACAATCCCATAACCACAAATAATTTTACTACCTTTGCGACAAAGCCGTGCTTTATGTAGATTGGCTTATGTGGTGGACTAATACATAAGAAATGCACCATATGGTTTTTATGTTATAATAATTTAACAAGCAAAGAAAAAGGTAAGAGAAGATGAAAAAATCTGAAAGCAGAGTGATTTGTAATGAAACTCTTCCAAATGAGATATGGTGAACAATCTACATGTTTGAAATAGCAGAATACATTGGTATTATCGCTTTTGCAATGAGTGGATTTTTTGTTGCTGTACGGGCGAAATTAGATTTTCTTGGTGTGCTTATTTCTGTTTTTTTAACTGCATTTGGTGGAGGAATATTGCGTGATATCATTGTCGATAAGACACCGTATACCTTTACGCATAATACACCTACAATCATTGTTTCTATTCTTATCATATTATTGATTGTATTTCAGTTTCATAAACGACTTAGTATCGAAAATAAATCTTGGTTTATCTTAAGTGATTCTATAGGTTTGGTCTCTTTTAGTCTTACAGGTGCACTGATAGCATTGGAAAATAACTTAAATTTTACAGGTGTATTGGCACTCTCTTTTATTACTGCTGTAGGAGGGGGTATTATTAGGGATGTGATTATAAATGAAGTGCCTTTTGTTTTCAAAACAGGATTTTATGGCACGGTATCTTTGCTCATTGGTCTATTGATGTATCTACTTGATAGATTTGGTTTTATGGATTTTTATTTTATGATGCTTATCTTTTTTTTAGGTGTAAGTTTACGTGTGTTTGCCTATTACAAAAAGTGGTCCATACCATTACTCTAATTTCCTAAAATAACTATTTTTTGTTATAATGATTTAGCATAATTTATTTTTATTTTTGATAAAAGGAGTCACGCTATGTCATCTTATCATGTTGAACGTTCCATTGTTATCGATGCTCCACTACAAGCAGTGAAAGCTATTTTACAAAATTATAAAGAGTGGGCTGCATGGTCACCATGGCTTATTATGGAGCCTGATGCAACCTTGAGATATAGTGACAGACAAGGGCAGGTAGGTGCTACATATGGATGGTCTGGCGTTCTTGTGGGTGCTGGGAGTATGGAGCTTTTAGAGGTAGGAGATAAGCATCTTAAGATGGAATTGAATTTTGTGGAACCTTTTCAATCCATAGCCAATGTAGGATTTGTTTTAGAAAAAGAAAAAGAGGGTACAAAAGTAACATGGTCAATGGATGCGCGTTTGCCTTGGTTTATGTTTTGGATGAAAAAAATGATGAAAACATTTATAGGCATGGATTATGAAAGAGGACTTTTGATGCTTAAAGAGTATGTTGAGACAGGGAGTGTATCTTCTTATGTGATTATAGAAGGTATAGTCACTATGCCTGAACAAAAATATATAGGAATTCCAAGAGAGTGTAGCCTAAAAGATTTACCTGAGGTGATGAAAAAAGATTTTGAAACACTTTATGCATTTATGGAAACACATGATATTGCTATAAATGGCGTACCTTTTTCTATTTATCATACCTTTGATATATTTAAAGAGACAACACAGTTTGTCTCCTGTATCCCTGTAGATGAAGAGCAAAAAATAGACAAAACATGGGTAAAAGGTACACTTATAGCAAAAAAAGCATTAAAAACGATTCATACCGGACGTTATGAGAATTTAGGCAATGCATGGATGACAACCATGCGTTTTGCGCGTAAAGAAAAGATAAAATTATCTAAATCACCTGTAGGGTACGAGTTTTATCTAAATAACCCCCACGATACAGCACCAGAAGAGCTTATTACAGATATTTATATGCCATTAAAATGATACAAGCAACCCCTCATCCCAAAAAAGATAAAATCTTAAAAAATTTTATTATATAAAGAGTAGCTATGAATTCTCAATTCTCTTACTACCTAGACCGTATTAGTAAATATGCAGGTTATTTAGCCTCTATACTCGTGGTTTGTCTTTCATTTTTAGTGGTGTACGATGCTATGATGCGTTATTTTTTTTCTGGTGGGTCTATTGCCTTGCAAGAAGTAGAATGGTATCTGTTTGATATGGTGTTTTTGTTTGGACTTTCTTATGCTTTGAAGCACGATAAACATGTAAGAGTGGATATCTTTTATGAACACTATAGTAGTGATACCCGTGCAATGATACAGATACTTTCACAACTTTTACTTGTGCTTCCTTTTTCTTTTGTATTTTTATATGATGCGTTTGACATGACATTGCAGAGCTATGTGCAACATGAAGTCTCAGCTGACCCTGGTGGACTTACGCATCGTTGGTTGATTAAGGCAATGTTGGTTTTGTCTTTTGTGCTACTTTTGATTCAATCATGGAGTGAAATATTAAAAGCCTATCATCAATTAAAAAATAAAAAATTATTCTATAAGGTGCTTATTGCCATAGCGATTGTAGCTGTTGTTATTTATATGGCTTGGTTTTACAGAGTGGCATTTTTGATTGATCCTGTGTTTCTAATGTTTGGATTGGCTTTGGTGTTGCTTATGATAGGGTTTCCTGTGGCATTTGTCTTTGCAGGTGTTGCGCTCTTTTTTGCACTTATCTCTGATGAAGTAGGCTTGGATGTACTAGAGATGCTTCCTTATAGGACTTACGGTATTATGGGCAATATGACACTGATGGCAGTACCATTGTTTATTTTTATGGGACTCATACTCGAAAAATCAAAAATGGCAGAAGGATTACTCTTGTCTATGGGAAAACTTTTTGGTTCTGTTCGTGGTGGACTTGCCATCTCTGTGGTACTTGTAGGTGCTATTCTTGCGGCAAGTACAGGTATAGTAGGTGCATCAGTGGTCATGATGAGTCTCATTGCCTTGCCTCTGATGCTTAAGCATGGGTATTCTCCTGCATTGGCAAGTGGTAGCATTGCCGCTTCTGGTACATTAGGACAGCTTATTCCGCCTTCTATTGTACTTATCATTTTAGGCGATCAAATGCATTTG
>QNZW01000165.1 GCA_003978375.1 Sulfurovum sp. | reverse complement strand
GTGGTGGTAAACAAAGAGGGCAAAACCACACAACGTTACTTGCCACTCAAACATATCTCTTCAAATGTAAGTATTTTGAAACGTTCATTCATCGCTATGGTTTTAGGATTGTGTATTAGCATATTTTTTATCTTTATACACTATTATTGGCGTAAAAAAAGAACCCATAAACAAAACAATCCCAAAACAATATCTTGGACGGTTGCTTATAGTACATTTACTTTTTTGGTGCTTATTTTGACATGGATGTATCTGTTAAGTTTTGACTACCATGTTTTGGGCACAGACAAGGTAGGAGGAGATGTACTCTATCAGAGTATAAAAAGCATACGCACAGGAGTGCTTATAGGGATACTCACGACATTGATATTGTTGCCAGTAGCTATTGTTTTGGGGGTGAGTGCAGGGCTGTTTGGTGGTTGGATAGACGATATTATTCAATACATCTATACCACACTTAGCTCTATCCCCGGTGTTTTGCTTATTGCCGCTGGGGTGCTTGTGATGCAGGTGATGATAGACAACAACCCTTCATGGTTTGAAAGCACACAAGAACGTTCGGATTTGCGTTTGTTATTTTTGATTGTGATTTTGGGTATGACCTCTTGGACTGGTCTATGTAGGTTGTTACGTGCAGAGACATTAAAGCTATCACAAATGGAGTATGTCACCGCAGCCAAAGCCTTTGGTGTAAGTAAAGTCAATATTATTCGTCGACACATTGTTCCCAATTTGATGCATATTATACTGATTTCAGTGGTGTTGGATTTTTCTGGTTTGGTATTGGCTGAGGCTGTGTTGTCTTATGTGGGTGTAGGGGTTGATCCTACGATGTTTAGTTGGGGAAATATGATTAACCAAGCCAGACTTGAAATGGCAAGAGAACCGATGGTATGGTGGTCATTTCTTTCTGCATTTCTCTTTATGTTTGTTTTGGTTTTAGCAGCCAATTTGCTCTCAGATCGTATTCAAACTGTGTTGGATCCAAGGAATAAAACATGAGTCCACTTTTATCTGTAAAAAATGTGAGTGTTTTTGTAGGGGAAAAAGCACTGTTAAAAAAGATATCTTTTACGATACAAAAGGCAGAAATATTTGCACTTGTAGGAGAGTCAGGAAGTGGAAAATCTTTAACCTCTTTGGCTATTATGCGACTTTTACCTGAGGCACTTAGGGTAGGTGAAGGGGAGATTTTATTTCAAAAAGATGATCTTTTTATGCTGAGTGAGTATGAGATGCAAAAACGACGCGGGAAGTCTATTGCGATGATTTTTCAAGAACCTATGAATGCATTAAACCCTGTGATGTGCATAGGTGAACAAGTTGCAGAAGTGCTTCGTACACATTTGAGTTTAGAGGAAGAACAAATACGAAAAAAAGTGATTGCGTTGTTTGAAGAAGTGGCACTTAAACATGCAAAAATGCGTTATGATTGGTACCCTTATCAGCTCTCTGGTGGACAAAGACAACGGGTGATGATTGCTATGGCTTTGGCGTGTGAGCCTGAGTTGCTTATTGCAGATGAACCTACCACGGCATTGGATGTGACTATACAAGCACAGGTACTCTCTTTACTCAAAGAGATAAACCAAAAGAGAAATCTATCGATACTTTTTATTACGCATGATATGGGCGTAGTGGCACAAATAGCAGACCGTGTGGCAGTAATGAGAGAGGGTGAGATTATCGAACAGGCCTCTTGCCAAACATTTTTTACTTCACCCAAACATCCTTATACCAAAGCATTACTCAAAGATACTATGCAAACCAAAGAGCCCCATAGAGAAAATACAAAAGAAAATCTGCTTGACATACGGCATTTAAAAGTCTATTTTCCTATTAAAAAAGGGTTTTTTCAACGGGTCAAAGGGTATGTCAAAGCTGTAGATGATGTGACACTGAGTATTGCGAAAGGATCTACACTCGCATTGGTGGGGGAATCAGGTAGTGGAAAGAGTACGTTGGGTAAAGCCATTCTCTCTTTGGTTGAAGTAACGGGTGGAGAGATAATATTTGAAAAACAAAATATAGTAACGCTTACACAACATCAGATGAAACCTTACCGTCGTAAAATACAGATTATTTTTCAAGATCCTTTTGCTGCACTTAATCCTCGTATGACTATAGCAGATACCATACGAGAAGGGATGACAAGTTTAGATGTAGGACCCAAAGAGAAAAAAGCACAAGATCTCTATATTGCGACGCTATTAAAAACCGTAGAGCTAGAGCCTAGTCATGCACAAAGATATCCTCATGAGTTTTCAGGTGGACAGCGTCAGCGTATTGGTATTGCACGTGCATTGGCAGTAGAACCTGAGCTTATAGTGTGTGATGAGCCTACTTCGGCACTGGATGTTTCTGTGCGTACACAAATATTAAAACTGTTAAAAAAATTGCAAAAAGACAAAGGCATCTCCTATCTTTTTATTACGCATGATTTGTCTATTGTGCCTATGATTGCAGATGAGGTAGCAGTGATGAAAGAGGGAAAAATAGTAGAACAAGGCAGCACAAAAGAGGTGATGCAAAATCCACAACATGATTATACACAAAAACTTCTTGCAGCTGTTCCTACATTACCACAAATATATAAGAAAGATAAATAAAATGATCATACTATTTGACTTAGATGGCACACTCATTGATTCAACAGAAGCCATACTTGAAAGTTTTGCACAAGCATTTAAAACATTTGACAAAGAGATACCAAGTGATGAAAAGATTAAAGCAGAGATAGGACATCCGCTTGACGTGATGTTTGCAACCTTGGGGGTAGAACCAAAAAGAGTATGGGATTATGTGGATGCGTATAAAGCACATTACCGAAAAATTGCTTGTGATAAAACAGTGTTATTGCCAGAGGCAAAAGAGGCTATCGTACTGGCAAGTCAATATGCTACTTTAGGGGTGGTTACCACAAAAACAGCCAAATATTCTATAGAGCTTCTTGAGTATATGGATATCATGAAGTATTTTGATGTCCTCATAGGAAGAGAAGATGTGACCCACCCAAAACCACACCCAGAACCTATTTATAAAGCTTTGTCTAAGTTACAAAGTGATACAACTAAGTATTGGATGATAGGTGATACACCGATGGATATGATGGCTGCAAAAAGTGCCAACATATATAGCGTGGCAGTGACGTGTGGTTATGCCAACAGAGCACTATTGACCAAGTATACTGATAACGTTTATCAAACAGCACTAGAGGCTGTGAAGTTTATCACCGTATCATAAGTCAAAGTTAAAAAAATTGTAATTTCAAGCACAATTTAAGAGTGTCAAGATTACAAT
>QNZW01000108.1 GCA_003978375.1 Sulfurovum sp. | reverse complement strand
ATACAACTTGATTATATATGTGATGATTGCAGAAAAATTGCAGAAAAAAATTATTCTTTTAGTAAAATATTTTTTTTGCAATATTCGATATATAGGATAGAAATTGTGCAATCAATGTTGATGTACACGTTTTATTATATTCTAGTCAATCTATTAGTATGAAAATTTATATCCTCGTCTACGTACAGTATGAATCACCTGAAATCCAAGAATACTTTTAAGGCGTTTGCGAATTTGATTGATCGCCACTTCCACTGTGTTATCACTCACATATTCTGGCTCTTCCCAAAGTGCATTGATAATTTCATCTTTAGAAAAGACTCTTTGTTTACGTAGTGCAAGATAGGCTAAAATATCAAATGTTTTACCATTTAAAGAGACAATTTTCTCATCATACTCTATCTTCTTGTTTGCTATGTCAATCACTAATTTATCAATATTAATATGCGTACCAAAAAGATGTCTCATATTTGAAAGCACTCTCACTGCAATAAGATCTGGCTCATTACAATGGTTACATATCACATCATCCACACCCAATGCATAAAATCCTGCTTGTTGTTTTAAATTTTCTGAAAGAATAATGATTTTGGTTTCACTTTTTTTCTTTTTGACTTCATTTACATAACGCTCAAGTGAAAATTTCACACCTTCATCTACAATAATCACCAATTCATAATGTCTAAAATCTGTAAAATTTGTTGCATCATATAAATCTTTTGCACTGTCAATAATACATATAAAATAATTTTCTAATTCTTTTTCTAACTCTTTAACATACTCATCGCTAAAACCGACAGTTAATATTCTCATTTTTATTCCATTCTTAATAAAAGCTTTTAAAATCTTAAAGTTTTTCCACTTTTTGCTTTTATGAGTGTATTTATAGCAAAATATACCTTATTTAAAAATAAAAGTCGATTTTGTTTTATTTTTTTAAAGCTTTAATATAAACTCTTTTGGGTGCAGGGTAGCCTTCGACTGTTTTTGTGTCATCTTCTGGATGAAGAAAGTCTTGAAGACTTTGTGTCTCTATCCATTCTGTTTTTCTTTGTTCCTGTGGAGTAGTTTGCATAATTTCCAATACTTCTACTTTATAAAATCCTGCTCTATGACACCAATTTTTCAATGCATTTACCGTAGGTATAAAATAGATATTTGGTATTTTAGAGTAGCGATCTTTAGGAGTAAGGGCTATCTCTTCTTCTCCTTCTATCATGAAGGTATCTAAAATAAGCTCTCCTCCATTGTGTAATCCTTTAAAAAGAGATTTAAGCATAGCAACAGGGTCAGAACGATGATAGAGTACACCCAAACAAAAAAGTATGTCAAACTTATGTTCATAAAACGCTATATGTTCCACCCCTAAAAGCTCATAGACAATATCTGATTTGATAAAATGATTTATAAACATAAACTGAGAATAATAGATTGCTGAAGGATCAAATCCTACAAGTTTTTTGGGTTTTTGCGAAAGCATGCGAAACAAATAATAACCATTGTTACATCCTATATCCCCAACTATTTTATCCTGAAGATTAAAATAAGGTTCTAGTAGATTGTATTTGATTTGACTTTGCCATTCTGAATCAATACAAAGATTATTTATCTGAAAAGGTCCTTTACGCCAAGGTAGCATAAGACGTGCTGTATCTTCTATGAATTGAACATCTTTTGAAGATAAAGTATCTATTTGAATCTCAACTTTATCTCCATAATATATTTTTATATTATTATAATGAGGTAAAGAAGCAATAGCTTCTTGATAGGGTACTATATTTTTCCAAGTCAACCACTTTTGGCGTTCTTGTCGTATACTGTCTAAATGCATACCTTACTTAAGCGTGGCTTTCTTAATGACTTGATCAAACAATGGTTTATTGGCACCTCTTGATACGGTTACATTTTCTATTTTACGTACCACATCTTGACCTTTAATTACTTCTCCAAAAATAGTATGTTTACCATTTAACCAAGGTGTGGGTGCAAGGGTAATAAAAAACTGACTACCATTTGTTTTGGGACCTCTATTTGCCATAGCAAGTAACATAGGTTTATCAAAAACCACATTTTTAGCAAATTCATCTTCAAAATCTTTTTTCCAAATAGATTCACCCCCTCGTCCCGTACCTGTAGGGTCTCCTCCTTGAATCATAAAACCTTTAATGACTCTATGAAAAATAAGTCCATTATAATAACCATTTTTTACATGCGTTATAAAATTTTCTACTGCCTTAGGTGCCACTTTTGGATAAAGTTTTAATTCTATTTTTCCAACATTTGTCTCTAACACTACGATAGGATTTTGATGCTTTACACTTTTATGTAATACTTTTTCTACCTCTTTTGCATAAGAATGTATACTTAATCCAAAAACCAATAATCCCATTAAAATATGTTTCATTTATATGTCCTTTTCACATTTATCTATATGTAAATTTTGAAGTACTTTTGTTAAAAAAGCTCCACCTTCTCTATGTATATCATCACGAAATTCTATATATATCGCTTGTAAATCAGCTCTATCATTAGATATTTTTTCAAATATAAAAGGTTTTTGACCTGTTTCCTTTTTTACTGATTCAATACTCTTTAAAATTTCATTTTTAATTTCATCATTTTCAGAAAAAACAAGACTCAATCCTTGGTAGCGCTCTTCCATTCGTATATATGCTTTTATTTCATCACATCGATTCAATTTTTACCCTTAATATTATCATTTTTATTCAATGTGATTATAACGTCTTTCACATTTTACTTTGCATAACTAGTAGATCGCATTTCGCGAATAATATTTACCTTTATCTCTCCAGGGTATTGCACCTTTTCTTGAATCTCGTTGGCTATCTCTTTACCTAATAATACTGTTTCATTATCTGACATCTTTTCAGCATTGACTATTACACGAATTTCACGCCCTGCGTTAATTGCATAAGCCTGACTTACTTCAGATTTAGATAAAGCAATCTCTTCTACCTCTTTCACACGTTTTGTAAATGTTTCCATCACTTCTCTTCTTGCTCCAGGTCTCGCTGCAGAGAGTGTATCTGCAGCACAAACCACTGCACTCTCTATAGAGTCTGGTTCTTCATAGCCATGGTGTGCATATATAGCATTAATCACAGAGGGGTGTTCTCCATATTTGCGACACAAATCAACACCAATTTCTACATGAGAACCACCTAAATCCTGAGTAAGTGCTTTACCAATATCATGCAATAACCCTGCTCTAAGTGCTAACTTTTCATCACCACCAAGTTCAGCTGCCATTATTTGTGCTAATTTAGCCACTTCTAATGTGTGTGCTAAGGCATTTTGCCCATAACTTGCACGGTATTTCATACGTCCCAATAGCTTTACAA
>QNZW01000228.1 GCA_003978375.1 Sulfurovum sp. | reverse complement strand
CCTAAAATAGCCAAAGCTACAAAAAGTACGACCCATAAAAAGAAAGTAAAGGTAACCAAAGCTACAAAAAGCAAAAAAGATACACCTAAAACAAAACTGACTTCTTCTAAAAAAGCCAAAAAAAGCACTTTAGTCACATCTAAAGTAGCCAAAGCTAAAAAAACAACAAAAGCAAATAAAGTTGTGCTCTCATCAAAAAGTAAAAAAAGCTATTTATTTGATAGCCTACCTTCTTTCTCTTTACAAAATATTCCTCTTATTAATCAAGTGATTCCTGCTCCATCTAAAACATCACAAAAAAGAGTCAAAAAAGGCTCAAGTAAAGGTTCGAGTAAACGAAAAAATGGACCTTATAATAATTCTAAGACTTATGCACAAAATATTAAAAGTAGCAATATCGCATCTCTTGAGAGATTTTTTGGTGGTACAAGCACAACAAACTTAGACATGGGCATGATCCGTATAGGAAAAAGCAATGTCTACACCAGTATTATTCTTGATAGCTACAAATGGAATGGTTATAACGCACTACCTATAGAAAATTCTCCTGTCTCAGGTAATTATCTTTTTACCTATGAACCAAAAGAAAACCGTATTGTCGGTATTATCAATGGGTATAATGCTTTTTCTGCATTGGTAGAGGATCAAAGCGATTTATTTAAAGAGAGTGACATGGTTAAAAATATCTACATAGATCGCTATATAGGAAAAGATGGTATCAAGTTTATCATTGAACTTGAACAAAAAGCAAAAGTATCCGTGATTGATGTACAAAACCCTGGTAGAATTATTATAAACCTTTACCCCCTATAAACTCTTTTTGGGGTTTAGGTACAAGATATTTTGATTTTGATTAATCATAAAATCAAACTGTTTAAAGAAGTTCATTCCCAATAATCCATCAATACCATTTCGTTTAAATGGTGCTGCTGTCATTTGTATATTGCTAAGTTCTAAATTTCCTATTTTCATACTAGAAGCTTGGCACAGTTTAGCCTTTATATCATTCCCTGCTGTCTGCAAAATCATAGTATTATTTAAGACTTTCAAATGGGAAGCTTTGTCTTCATCTATTAAAATAATGGTAGCACCCGTATCAAGCATTAAGGTAACCTCTGTACCATCCAAAGAGACATTTACTGCATAATGATCTCCATATTTTTGTAAAGGTATTGCATATTGATATCCCTCGTTATCTTCGTCTACTTTCTCTATGCTTTTTAACATTTTTGTCACATTTTGTGCATACACTTCATCATACTCAAGTTCATGAAGTAGCACACTAGCCTCTTCTACTTTGTCTAGCTTCATATAAAGCTGTGCCAAACGGAAACTATAAAATCCATTGTTATTGTTATACGCCATCATCTCTTCTAAAAATGCAATAAGTTGTCCATACTCTTCTTGTTTCATTAATCTATCAATATGTTTAAGTGATATCTCTTTTATCCAAGAAGAGAGTCTTTTTTCTTCTAAGTCTGAAGTAGCATTCTCTTTTTCCTGCATCATAAGATCGATTGCCTTATAGAAATTTTTTTGGCTTATGTATGTTTTAATCATAAGTTTTGAGATGCCACTTTGAGGTGCATTGTCTAAAAATACTTGCATATATTCTAGTGCCAAGTCAGGGTTTGTTTTGGCAAGTGTACTTAAATATGCTTTTATCTTTTTTACATTCATAGGCGTACAATGATCCAAATAAAAAGCAAGTGCATCATAAAATCTATTTTGTCTTAACAGTGCATCAATACTTTCTGTATCTTTATCTTGATGCTTTATATGCACGTTAAATACTTTTTGATTCAAGCTAGGTTGTTTTGTTTTTTCTCTCTTATGATTAGAAAGTGTTTTTTTAACTTGTGTTATCTTATACGTATCTCCTGTGGGAAAGGTAGGTAATTTAAGATGTAAATAATCTATAGACAACCAACCAACCAACACCATAAGCAAAATAATGAGTATATTTTTTATCATACTGCTATTTTATCTTTTTAACTTCAATTTAACAACCATTTTTTTTACATTAACCAATAGATGATAAAATGGTGTACAAACCAAATTGATGTCAAAATACATTATTTTGGTATACATTAAAAAAGGATTATTATGAGTATGTTAGGGACACTTGGCAAGATTGCCATGGGTATTGCAGTAGCAAAAGGTGCAGGAAATCTTTTAGGAAAAAATAACCAATCTGGGCAATCTGGAGGATTAGGTGATTTATTGGGTGGTCTACTAGGTGGCAAAAATAACAGTACTGGAACATCCTCTACTACTGGGGGAGGACTGGGTGATTTACTAGGAACACTGATAGGTGGCGTAACAGGAAACACAACAGATACCACAACATCAAAACAAACTACAGGTGGTGGTCTAGCAGACATATTAAGTGCCGCTTTTTCAGAGCATAATGATGATAAAGGAAGTGAAGATGATAAAGCCAAACTTCTCTTAAAGGCTATGATAAATGCTGCCAAATCAGATGGAAAAGTAGATGAAGAAGAACAAGCCAAAATCACAAAATATTTAGACGATATTACGCCTGAAGAAGTAGAGTTTGTTACCAATGAATTAACCACACCTTTAGATATAGACGCTTTTATTGCTGAAGTACCTAGCAACATGGCTAACGAAGTTTATCTTATGAGTCTTTTGACAATTAATCTAGACAACAAAAAAGAAAAAAACTATTTAAAAACATTAGCAAAAGGGTTAGATATCAGTGAAGACACTGTCAACAAAATTCACAGTAAACTCAATGTAGCTCCCCTCTATTAGTCAAACAAGCCCATATTTCATGGGCTTAATAATACCTTATGTTAAATAAGTATCTAAAGTAAATACTATATCTTCGTCTAAATCCATATTTGTTCTCATCCATTTTAAATAGCCTCTATCTTCTGTTGCAATATCTGCTATTTCTCTACCTTTATATTTGCCAAATTTAAATGTTTTTATTAGCACAGGTGTTTGGGTTAGTTTTGCAAGAGTTTGCATAGGATTTTCATCTGGAAATTGTTCTTTTGCGAGTAGCACAAGTTTTGAAAGCAATAGCTTCATCACCAAAACATCACCTATAGCTTCATGTGCGTTAATACTTACACCCAATTTCTCTGCCTCTACACCCTCATCAAGATAAAGCTCTAATGCATAACGCAAATACTGAAGTCTATGATAAGGACTATCAGGCAATAAGTGCTTTGCACAACGAAGTGTATCGATAAGTGTATAATGATTTACAAATCCTTCTTTTTCCAACATACCCAAATCAAAAAGGATATTGTGTGCAATAAGGTAGTTTTCTGACTGATTATATTCTTGTAATTTTTGATTAAATTCTAGTGCTTCATAGGGAGGTTGATTTGCTAT